>CAZQIT010000026.1:0-4120 GCA_964592995.1 uncultured Nitrospirota bacterium
TGCGGGAGGTGTTCCATCAATTTTAGAGGTTGACACAACGATGTTGTCCCACTTCACCCACTGGTTCACCGTCTCCGGACAAACCGTATTTGGATCGCCATCATTACCCTCTGGACTTTTGGTCGTACCTATATCACACCGCTGATGATAATCCGACAGAAAAAAATTCGTATATCCCACCGTGGGATCCTGTGCTTTTGGACTTGGATCGCTCGGATACCCTTGGATGAGGAGATTGTCATAGAACAACCGCAAGGTCTGGCGCTGAGGTTGACCTAGCGCTACCGCCTCGTCTACCCATAGCTTTGCAATCCCGTTGGCAACCCCCGGATCGTTCAGCTTGGAATAGAATTCCACACGATACCATGTCCCCACTTTCCACTTGAGATCATTTCCCATATTCTGATAGCGACGTTCCCCCCCATCCAACGCATAAGAGTGAAGATTGGGGCCTCCTCTTCCCCAGGCGCTATACTCTATCTTGATCTTAGCAAGGTAATCAACGTAAGGTTTAGGGTCTGTAGACGGTGTTTGAGCAGACCTGAAGTAAATGCCCTTGTCACTTACATTCCCCCACACATAGGGGTCTGAAAAGAAAACATAGAGCCGCGCATAGAGTTCCCGATATTCTTTCTTATCTGGAAAATGGGTCTCGCCATAGTGATTGCCATATCCCCATGAATTATCAAAACCGAGTACCCCGCTGTAAGCCGCGCACCGATCATTAAATCCAAAAGTATTTCCGTCACATCGAACCGCTTCACCTTTTTCGATCGGATCGTTCCCAGGACTATAAGACCACGTATCTTTCCATGTCCCATCTTCAAAATCATCACACAAGAGGACATTCGCATCCGGACTGATTCCGCTTGGACAGACGGCTTCCGCCGCCCACGCAGACCGCAAAAGCACAGGTTGCGCCCAGAAAACGGCCATGACGAAAAATAGTCCCACCTTAAAGCTTAACCCTTTGAGTTGTTCCATGTTCACTCCTCCCTATTGATTTGGCTCGTCGTGAGAAAAGGCCTGATCCCCCTAATCCAAACGACCTACCCGTATAGATCATATCTAGCCCAAAATAACCCTCCTGTCAATTCACCCCCTCGTGCGCGGAGACGGGGTTAACGCGCACTGCGTCAGGCGCGTCTGGATTTCTACCTCCCGCATTTCCAAAATGCGATCCACACGGAAGACCCGTTCGTCGTCTTGTTTGTGGCAATGGGCCGTCATGCCCAGGAAGGGCTTGTTTTTATATTCCATTTCGCCGACGTCAATCGGCGTCACCCGGCGGCGGCTCTTCTCGTCGGAGGCCTTCAGGTAGACAATCTCCAAATCATGCCCGCCCTGAATCGCCGCTTCAATTTGCGCGATCTTTTGATCCAGCGGATTTTTCTCTTCCGACAGCCGATATTGACAGCCGGTGATAAATTTCTGGATGCGCCGATCCAGCAGGATGTGGCCCTTCTTGACTGGACGGGTCAGGATCAGCCCATCCAGTGTTCGTAATCGGCTGATGGCAACATAGAGCTGGCCGTGCGAAAACGTCCCGCGCGACAGGTCGATGACCGCCCGGTCAAACGTGAGGCCCTGGCTTTTGTGAATCGTAATCGCCCAGGCGGGCTTCACCGGAATTTGAGTAAACTGCCCGATCGAAACGGCATTGAGGTATTTCGCCCCCGCGTCCAGCTCAAAGCGAAACATCTCCCACGGAAAAGGGGTCACCTCCTCGTCACGGCCATCGGGTAACGTCACGGTCAGCATTTCGTTTTTAACATCAATCTTCTTGATTTGCGCCATCGTCCCGTTCACCCAGCGGCCCAGTGAGTCGTTGTTGAGCATCATGACCCGCGCGCCCACCTTCAACTCCAGCACCTCGTCCGTTGGCCAGGCCTCCTTGCCAAAATCGCCCTCCACACTCGCCGTGAAAGTCTGCATCTTTGCAGGCAGCAGGGCCATTTGGTGCTGATTGATCTCGCGTGCCTTCGCGTTGGTCGTGGTGAGAAAGATGTGGTCGCGCACGGCGTTCATGTCGATTTCCGCTTCCACCCGAGTGTTGAGCCGGGCGAGGTCTTCTGGCAGAACAGTTTCGTTTCGGATGCGGTTGAGGATGTCGAGGAAGGCGTCGTCCGTCTGGCGAAAGACCTGCGTGAGTTCCACCCACGTCCAGACCGGACCGGTGTAGGCACGCGCGCTGAAGAAATAGGGGCTTTCGTAATAGCCCTCGAAGATCGTCCGCTCCTCGCGGGAGACGACGGGGGGGAGCTGATACAGATCGCCGAAGAAGACCATCTGGACGCCACCGAACGGCTGCCCCGGCGCGCGTCCGTTGAGTTCGAGAAATCGGGCGACGGCATCCAGCAGATCGGCGCGCACCATGGAGATTTCGTCGATCACCACAGTGTCGATCTTTTTGTAGAGGCGGGCTTTGGACGCAGAGACTTTTTTGATGCGCTCGACGGTGACGTCCGGCTTGAACTTAAAAAAGGAGTGAATCGTCTGCCCCTGGATGTTCACGGCGGCGACACCCGTGGGGGCCAGGACGACGATGTTTTTACCTGTGGTCTCCCGGAAATGCCGGAGTAGTGTGGACTTTCCGGTACCCGCCCGTCCGGTAACAAAGACGTTCGCCCTCTCTTCCTCAATGAGGCGAATGGCCTGCTGAAATTCAGGGGTGAGGTCAAGTGTCATGTATTACCGGTTCCGCGCTGTTGCATGTGACCGTTACGACTTCCGCTTTATAAATCTCTCCGCATCCTTTTTGCCAACGACCTCCAAAACAATCACTTCGCGCATTTCTATGCTGTAAAATACACGATATTTATCGACACGGAGCCGGTAGAAAACAGACCGCTTCCCCTTTATCTTTTTAATCCGCTTTCCGCTTGGAAACGGATTAACGCTCAACACAGACAACGCCAAGAAAATCTCCTGTGCCACTTTATCTTCAAGCCGATCAAGAGCGCGTACCGCGCCAGGAGAAAGCCTGACGATAAAATTATCCAAGCTTCCCTTTTCGGTTTTTAATATACGTCCCTAACGCAATACCTCCCTTCTCAAGATATTCCGCGCGTGCTTCTTCCAATGCCGTAAGAAATGCGGGGCTGCGTTCCAGCATGTAGTCTTCAAAATCCTCTTCCGTGATCCCCTGAATGATTGCCCTGGGCTTTCCCTGCGATGTAATGACCACATCCTCTTTTTCTGCCTTGCGCAGTATTTCGGACGTTTTGTTTTTAAGCTCCCTGACATTGGAAAATTTCATTTTTTGCTCCATTTAAGTGGCTATGTTTATAGCTACTACCCTATCAGACCCATTCATGCCGGTCAACGGTGGAGAACCGGTGAAGCTTAAAATATGCCCCTGCCATTTTTCCCGATGGAGAAGGCGTCAAACGCAGCCAGGATGAAACAGACGATATTGATCAGCACGGCATTGGGCCAATAGCCTGAAATCATGTACATGAAAGAGTTGCCGATTAAAAAGACGCCCCCTCGAAAATAGGAACGCACAAACAGGTGCCCCAGCCCCGCAAAGACCAACGAGAGCGCTGCCGCCACAATCGGCCGCCACAAGGTGACCACACCGGTCGGACGCTCCTGCCTATCGCCTACTGCTTCCATAGCGCTTTCAAGCCTTTTAGGGAGAACCAGAGGATGCCCAAGAACAGGCCGTAGATCACGACCAGCGCTACGCGGGGAGAAGTCGGATAGGAGACACGGGCCACCACGATAATAAGACCCAGTAACAACTGCGCAACCAGGATATATCCCGCTCCGCTCCCTTTCTGAAACATGGCCATTTTTGAGGGGTCGTCCTGCGCTCCTGCGGAAGACAATGTGCTTCGCGCACCTGTCAACACCACATGGTTTTAACCAGCCGCAAAGCGGCGTTGAGGGGTGGGCTCATTGGGCTTCTTCGCCCAATGAGGGGGTCGCACCCCTCGCAGGGGCGACGCAAGCCCCTTACTAAAAGAAATTCAACAGGCGGCCTAATGTTTCACGCAGACGCTTGCGTTCGACAATCATGTCGATCATGCCATGCGAAAGCAGAAATTCGGCCCGTTGAAAACCTTCAGGCAGTTGCTGTTTGATGGTCTTTTCAATCACACGCGGACCCGCAAAA
>CAZQIT010000027.1:0-3628 GCA_964592995.1 uncultured Nitrospirota bacterium
CCGATTGGCGTTGTTGTTCGTCACTTACTTACCAGGGGGTAAGTGCGCTCCTTACGCCTAGCCAATCGGGCGACTCGACCCCCTCACTTTTGCACAAGTTATTCTCACGGGGCTCCTAACCTCGAAGTTCCCCACACCATGAGACAGACCCAATCTTCCAATCTGTTTGAAGTGGCTAAGAAGTGTATGCCAGGGGGGGTCAGCTCGCCCGTGCGCGCCTTTGGCGCGGTGGGTGGGCACCCCCTTTTCATCAAACAGGCCAAAGGGAGCAGGATTACGGATGTTGATGGAAATCGTTTCATTGACTATGTCCTGTCGTGGGGGGCGCTGATTGCGGGCCATGCCCATCCGACGGTGGTGGAAACGGTCTGCAAGACGGCGGCGCGGGGGATGAGTTTCGGGGCGCCGACGCCCCTGGAAGTTTCTCTGGTCCAATTGATCCAAGAGGCCTTCCCGCTGATGGAACAGGTGCGATTCGTCAGCTCCGGCACCGAGGCCGCCATGAGCGCTATCCGGCTTGCGCGCGCCGCTACGAAACGCCACAAGATCGTCAAATTCGAGGGATGCTACCACGGCCATTCCGACGCCCTGTTGGTGAAGGCCGGGTCGGGGGCTATGACTTTCGGTGTTCCCGATTCCGAAGGGGTTCCGCCCGATCTGGCACGGGACACCCTCACCCTGCCCTTTAACGACATCCAGGCGGTTGAGACGCTGATGCGGCAACAGGGGAATGAGATTGCTTGTGTCATTGTGGAACCGGCGCCCGGAAATATGGGGACGGTCTTGCCGGAGGCTGGTTTTTTGGCCGGCCTGCGTGAATGGACCCGTCCGTTTGGCATTTTGCTGATCTTTGACGAAGTCATCAGTGGATTTCGCACGGCATTCGGCGGGGCGCAGGCGCGCTTCGGCATCCGGCCCGATTTGACCTGCCTGGGCAAGATCATCGGCGGCGGGTTGCCGGTGGGGGCCTACGGCGGCAGGCGGGAGTTGATGCAGCAGGTCGCGCCGGTCGGCCCCGTCTATCAGGCGGGCACCCTTTCGGGCAATCCACTGGGGATGGCCGCAGGCATCGCCCTGTTGTCGTTACTGAAAGCGCCCCGATTTTATGAACGCCTGGAGGCGCGCGCAGCGCACCTGGCCGACGGCTTGGCCGACGCTGCGCGTCGGGCGCGTGTTCCGGTTCAGATCAATCGGATGGCCTCACAGATGACGCTCTTTTTTTCCGAACATCCCGTACGCGATTATCAAAGCGCCCTGAAGGCGGATCGACGCCGGTTCGCCCAATTTTTCCTGGCCCTTCTCGAAAAAGGGGTCTACTTTCCCCCCTCTCAATTTGAGGCGTTCTTCCTCTCCTCCGCCCATACCACGCGCGACATCGAAAAGACCCTCGAAGCGGCCGCCTTTGCATTCACGCAGGTGCACTGATGGTGGACCTCCGGCAGTTAGAGTCTCTGCTGATTGCTCTTTTTCTGAATCCGAGAGAGATCCACCTCGTCAAACTCCAGGGCGATGCTTCGACGCGCAGCTATTTTCGGGTCTCATTCCAACAGGACGGAATGCCCACGACCCGCATCCTGATGGTGCTGGGGCAACCCGAAGCCTTCTCAGAAGAGGCAGCGGGTGCGAACATCCCCAATGCCCCTTCTGTCGAGGAGATGCCGTTTATCAATGTGCAACGCCATCTTCTTGCCTGCGGCGTCGCCGTTCCAGAGATTACCCACTACGATGCGGCGCGGGGATGGTTGCTGCTGGAAGACTTGGGAGACCGGACCCTGTCGGAAGCCCTGGGTGGTGAGAGCGAGGCACAGATTGAGGCCCACTATAAAAAGGCGATTGACGCACTGATTCTCATGCAGTGGAAGGCGACGCCATATGCCGAAGCCTCCATTTCGCATGGACGCAGCTTCGATCAGACGCTCTTGATGTGGGAGTTCAATCACTTCATCGAATACGGGATTGAGGCACGCTGTGGCCAGGCGCTGCCCGATCCGGCAGCACGGGACATCCGTGTCTGGTTTTCGGATATGGCGCTGCGTCTTTCCCTGCTGCCGCAGGTTTTCACGCACAGGGACTACCACAGTCGTAACCTGATGGTGCAGGCCCCCGAAGACCGCATCCGTGTTCTGGACTTTCAGGACGCCCTGATGGGGCCTTGCCAATACGATCTGGCCTCCCTCCTACGCGATTCTTATGTTGATCTCCCCGAGGCGATGGTGGATCGGCTGATCTCCTATTATCTCCAGTGCTCTGCGGCCTGTTCGGGCAAGACGACGCCGACCGAGATGTTTCGGGAGCTATTTGATCTGATGAGCATTCAGCGCAACCTGAAGGCTGCGGGCCGTTTTGTCTATATCGACAGGGTGAAAGGGAACGACCGATTTTTGCAATATGTGCCGCCGACGCTGGCCAAAGTGCGGCGGAATCTGCTCAAATACCGCAGGCTTTCACCCCTGCACCACCTCCTTTCGGAGTTTGTGCCGGAGTTGTCATTGTGAAGGCCATGGTGCTGGCCGCAGGGATTGGAAGTCGCCTCCGCCCATTGACCGACACGATCCCCAAACCGCTGCTGCCAGTGGGGGGCCGCCCGCTGATCGAATACAGTCTTCTGCTGCTGAAAAAATATGGCATTACGGAGATCATCATCAATGTTCACCACCTGGGCCGGATGCTCATGCAGACCGTCGGGGAGGGTGCGCGCCTGGGTCTGCGGATCACCTACTCCGAAGAATCGACCCTTTTAGGCACGGCAGGGGCGATCAAAAAGGTGCAGGGGCAACTTGCAGGGGAGACCTTCGTGGTGATCAATGGGGATATTTTGATCGACCTTAACCTGAATCAAGTGATGGATGCTCACCGAAAGCGTCAGGGGATTGCCACGCTGGTGCTTCGGGAATCGGAGGAGGCGGAGCGCTTCGGCCTGATTGAGATCGACCGGGACGGCCGGATCAGAAATATACTGGGAAAGACCCCTTGGCACGAAGCGGGAGCAAGGCGGACGATGTTTACGGGGGTTCATCTGATTGAACCGCGTCTCTTGGACTTCCTCCCGCAGGAAGGGTCGATCACCGATGTCTACATCGACCTGCTCAAGAAGGGAGAGGCGTTATATGGCAATCTGGCAGGCGGCTACTTTTGCGATCTGGGAACGCCGGAGCGATACCGCCAGGCCGAGAGCGATATTTCACGGGGAGAGGTGCCCCTGCCGTGATTCTGGAAGCCATTGAAGAGAATGGCAACTGCCGGGAGAGCGACATGATGCGCTTTCGGGAGGCCGGGCCGCGCCAAGGGGTGATTGCCGTCCATTTTTATGATCGGAATCCCGACGGAGCGCGCTATGACGTCACGGGCTGGAGCGATCAGGGTGCGGTGTCCGCCTTCGTGCAGCCGGTGGAGGATTCGGGCAGCGGCGTCTCGTATTTGCTCTATGGCGGCAGTTGTGGCCTGCGGTTTAAACCGAACGATCCGGATCGACCCTGGAGTCTGGACGACCCAGCGCAGTGGGGAGAGCCGTTTCTGCTGCTTTCCGACCCCGGAGATGTGGTGAGTGCGTGAGTTTCGGAGGAGAGAAATGTGCGGTACGCTTTGCACAGCCACCGACGTGGTTTTAACCAGCCGCAAAGCGGCGTTG
>CAZQIT010000028.1:0-16250 GCA_964592995.1 uncultured Nitrospirota bacterium
GTCCACAATCCTTGCGCCCCCGCCACTTGCTGTACGGTGTACCTGATCCGGGGTCTCGTAGCCCAGCGATGGGTGCGGCCTTTCCGTGTTGTAAAACACGAAGTATTCTGTCAACCCGATCCGTAATTCAGACATCGTGGCATAGCCTTTCAAATACACGTCTTCGTGTTTGACGCGGAGACAGAGCCGTTCCACAAAAATGTTATCCCGTGCCCTGCCACGTCCATCCATACTGATGGCGATTCCTTTCTTTAATAGCACGCCCGTAAACGCTTCGCGGGTGAACGGGCAACCCTGATCGGTGTTGAATATCTCAGGCGTGCCATAGGTCTGCAATGCCTGCTCCAAACAATCCACACAAGACCCACGATCCAGCGTGTTTGACAACTGCCACGACAACACTTTGCGCGAGTACCCGTCGATCACTGCCACCCAATACACGAACCCACGCTGCCCGGTTGATCTTGTACCCCAAGCCACGCAGGTAAACCTTGATCTTGCGGCTACCGTAAAACGGATGCCGGGTGTATTCAGCGTCAATCAACATCAGCAACGTCAGCAACGTCAGTTCCTCCTCATCCGGTTCTGCTGCCCTGTGCGGCGCATAGACCGTGGAGCGGTTAACACCCGCAAGGAAGCATTGCCGAGTCAGCGCCAGGGGTTCGATGGCGCCCACCCAATTCTTGCGCGTTTCTACGGGCTGATCCCAGACTTTTTTTTAAGCCAGTCCATCTCCATCTTTAACCGCCCGATCTCGGAATAAAGCCGCTCCGGACTGGCGAACGGATCGGCCGGTTTCGGACTGCGTTTGGCATCAAACAAGCTGGGAGACTGCTCTTGCAGCTCCTTCTTCCACGTGCCGACCTGCGTCGGATGAACACCATAATCCTGGCCCATTTTGTTCACCGTCTTGATACCACGGATCGCTTCAAATGCGACCTTGGCCTTAAACTCACCTGTAAAAATCTTACGCTTCGTCTCACTCATAACCTGCTCCTAAATTGCAGCAGGTTACCCTCTTAATCTATTGTCTGAAAACTAGGGTCCACTATAGTCTCGGACCGTGAGCACATCGTGGCCCTCCCCATCAACAGGGATGGGTCGGCTGGCCACGGACGCGTGCATGTCGAACATCTCTTCCTCGACGATTTCGCCTTCGACATGAAGGGAAACCTGTACGGCGCGAGCATTGACGTCGTACGCGTCACCCCTGACGGCGCGAGCGAGATACTGTTAACTTCCGCCGATGGGCTGGACACACCAACATCGGTGGCCTTTGACGTGAAGAAGGACAACAAGAACCTGTACGTCGCGAACGGGGCGTTCCCCTATCTCCTGGGGCCGGATCCCCGCCGGCCGAGCGTCATGCGGCTGCATATCGGTATCCCTGGCAACCCGAGACCGTAAGGATCCCCCCCCTCCGCGCCTGAAGCGCAGCGCGCTAGAAACCATCTGCAGACACTCAAAAGTCAACCGAGACGCAGGTAATGCCCCCGTTCTCTACCCTTGCGTTGCCTTCCATTTAGCATGATGTTATCATGCGGGCCTGTTCAACCGGTTGAGAGGGTCGGAATGCTTAAAACTTTAAGACGCGGGGCCATTGAGAATCCTTGGTTCTACAAAATCATCATGGGGGGGTTGGCGATCGTGTTTATGGTCTCCATGGGGTGGTGGGGTTTTGGTCCGCAGGGGGAGCCTCCCATCGCGCAGGTCAACGAAGTCTCCATCGACAACGTGGCTTATCGCCGCGCCTATCAAAACACGGCGCGCTTTTATCGTGATGTCCTCAAAGATAAATATGATGACAAACAGGTCCGCAAACAGGTTATTGACGGTCTTGTGGATCGCACCCTCTGGCTGACGGAGGCGGAGCGCTTGAAGTTGACCGTCGCCGATGAGGTGTTGAAAGAATCCATCACCCATTTACCCGGATTCCAGAATGAGGGTGCTTTTGACCCGGAGCGCTACCGCCGTATCCTGGCCGCCGAACGGCTGACGCTTGCGGCGTTCGAGATGCAGCAGCGAGAGGAGATGCTCATCGAAAAGGCCAAGTCGCTGGTCAAGGACGCCGTTGCGTTGACTCCCGCCGAAATCGAACAGGGAAAAATGCGGCAGCCCAACAATCCAGACCCGGAACGGGCCATCGCCGACGCCTTGTTTACAAAGAAACAAAAGGCGTTGAATGCCTATACCGCCGCGCTCAAACGGGAAGCCTCCGTCCAGATCAAAGAAGAGCTTCTTTGATCCCCGCATGACCTCATCTCACCTCCGGAAAGGTTATCTGTATGTCCCACAGTTTCGATCAGTTGGTTGCGGTGATGACCCGATTGCGCGGGGAGCAGGGGTGCCCTTGGGATCGTCAACAGACAGCCGAATCGCTCCGGCCATTTTTAATCGAAGAAGCCTACGAGGTGCTGGAAGCGATTGAGTCGGGACAGCCAGAACCACTCCGCGAAGAGTTAGGCGATCTTCTTTTTCAGGTGCTTTTTCATGCCCAGATCGCAAAGGAGAACGGGGCCTTCGACATCGAAGCTGTCCTTTTAACCAACATCGAAAAGATGACCCGCCGCCACCCGCACACCTTTTCGGAAGAAGTCATCGACCTGCCGGACGCTGAGGCGGTGCTCTCCCACTGGGAGGCAATGAAGCGTCGGGAGGCCCGCAACCGCTCCCGCACCTCCGTGCTGGATGGTGTGCCACAGGCGCTACCCGCCCTTCTGCAGGCCCATAAGGTACAAAACAAGGCGGCGCGGGTCGGATTTGACTGGAAAACGGTCGAACCGGTTTTCGAAAAGGTACGCGAGGAATTGGCCGAACTGGAAGAAGCCGTCGGAGCGGCGTCTGTCTCTGAAATGGAAGCGGAGTTGGGCGATCTGCTTTTTTCGGTCGTGAATGTGGCGCGACATTTGAAGCTCAGCCCCGAAGATGCGTTGCGTCGAGCCACGGCTCGTTTTACAAGTCGGTTTCAGCAGATGGAGTCCCGGGTGAACTCGGAGGGTCGTGCGCTGGAATCCCTCACCCCGGACGATCTGGATCGACTCTGGGAAGAGGCCAAAATCGCGGTGTCCGCTGCCACTTCACCCGCCTAGCCCCCCCATCGGAGTCCGAAATGCCTCTCTTTTCGTATCGTGTCGCCAAGACGGATGGCACGATTCTGCAACGGCAGGCAGAAGCCGAAGATGAGGCCCTGCTAAAAGGGCGTCTGGAGGCGGAAGGGTTCCTAGTCCTTTCCATCTCTCCCCAGGCGGGACGCTCGTCGTTTTTCACCTTTCGGCAGGGCCTGTCGGCGCGCGATTTTCTGGCATTCAACCATGAACTGCGGGTGTTGCTGAAGGCCGGTCTTCCGATCATGAAGGTGCTGGACATTCTCACGGAGGGCCAGTGGCGACCCGCCTTTTCGTCAGCACTGGGAACGGTGCAGCAGGCGGTGCGCGAAGGGAGCGCCATCTCCGATGCCATGTCCAGACACCCCGCCTTTTTCCCCGAACTCTATGTTTCGTCGCTGCGGGCGGGAGAAAAAAGTGGGAACCTCGTTGAAGTCATCGAACGGTTCATGATCCACCAGAGAAAGCTGATTGATCTTCGCAAAAAGGTCTTTGCCGCCCTGGCCTATCCCTCTTTTCTGCTGCTCTTCGCCTGCGGCGTGTTGACCTTCCTGATCTTTTACGTCATCCCCACCTTTGCAGAAATGTACGAAGGGGCGAAGAAGTCCCTGCCTTTTGTGACCCAGGTTCTCCTCACGACCGTGTACTATGCGAAAACCTCTGTTGTGATCTGGTTGCCCGGCGGTCTGCTGGGGTTATTTTTGCTGTATCGGTCGTATCAAAGTGAACGGGGACGGGCATTTTATGAACAGATGGCGCTGCGGCTCCCCATCTTGGGGCCCATTGTGCAACGGAATTACTTGATCCGCATCACCCGCACCCTCTCCACCATCCTGAAAAGCGGCATGCCGGTGGTGGGCGCACTCGGGATGATGAGCGACAGCATGGGAAATCGGGTGGTGCGCCGTCAACTGGAAGCGGTGGACGATGAAATCCGACGCGGAGGAAAGCTTTCCGTCGCATTTTCACAGATCAGATTTTTCCCGAAAATCACAATTGAAATGATCGGCGTGGGGGAGATGACCGGCGCGCTGGAGGAGATGTTGAACGAGGTTGCGGATTTCCACGAAGAGGAGATGGATTTGTACCTCTCTCGCGTGACCACATGGATCGAACCGGCGCTGTTGCTGGTGGTGGGTCTGGTGATCGCCTTCGTGCTGGTCGCCATGTACCTGCCCATCTTCCAACTGGCAAACACCATTCAATGAGTTTAATAACAGGCCCAACAAAACCGACGGATCGGAAACGCGGCAGATGAGCATAATGTATCCTTTAGCAAAACGAACGCCCTTCGGGGCCTTACTGGTCAAACGGAGCGACCTCTCCATGGAGACCATCGAAGCGGTGGAGCGGGAGTGCCAGGACAACGGCATCCGCCTGGGAGAGGCCCTGGTGGAGCGCGGCCTGATTGGCCGGGAAGCGCTGGCGCAGGCGCTGGCGGAGCAGTTTGATCTGACCTATTATTCCCTTGCACACTTTCGCGTCGATCCTGCGTTCTTTAAGAAAATTCCGGTGGAATGGATGCACCGCTACCCCTTTGTACCTTACGGCGAGCAGGAGGGGAGACTGATTATCGTCATTGCCGATCCGACCAATCTGGCCGCGATGGACGATCTTTCACTGATCTTGAAAGAAAAAATTGTCTTCGGGGTCAGCACCCGTGAAGCCATCGTGGAGGCCTTGCAGTCCAGTGAAGGCTCAGGACATGTCCTGCAGCAAATACAGGCAGATTTCAGGCCCCTGCTGGTGACCGAAAATGAGCAGGGCGATGAAGTCCTCTCTATGGAAAAGCTGGCCAAAGATGTCAGTCCGGTAATCCGGCTGCTCGACACCCTGATGATGACGGCCCTCCAAAAACATGCCAGCGACATTCACCTCGAAGCCTATGAGAACCAGGTTGTTATGAAGTACCGGATTGACGGCGCACTCTATCCCGCAATGGAACCGCTGGACATCCAGTTCCATTCGGCCCTGGTGTCGCGCATCAAGGTCCTCTCCGAGTTGGATATTACCGAAAAGCGGATTCCGCAGGATGGCCGCTTCAGAATGCGTCTGGGCATGCGCAAAGTCGATTTTCGCGTCTCCATCCTGCCCAGCATCTTTGGCGAAGATGTGGTCATCCGAATCCTAGACAAGGAATATATCACCACCGATATTTCCGAGCTGCGACTGGATCGGCTGGGGTTCAAGCAACAGGACTTACACCGCTTTAAAAAGGCGATCTCCGAGCCGTATGGCATGGTGCTGGTCACCGGACCAACAGGGAGCGGAAAGACCACCACGCTTTACGCAGCCATTACCGAAGTGAATACCCCTGAAGATAAAATCGTCACGATTGAAGACCCCGTCGAATATCAATTGCAGGGCGTGGTGCAAATACCGGTCAACGAGAAGAAGGGGCTGACCTTTTCGCGTGGGCTGCGTTCGATTCTGCGGCATGATCCGGACAAAATCATGGTGGGCGAAATCCGGGATGCCGAAACGGCGCATATCGCCATTCAGTCGGCCCTGACCGGACACCTGGTCTTCACCACGGTCCACGCCAATAATGCGTTTGACGTGATCGGACGGTTCGTCAACATGGGGATTGAGCCTTACAACTTTATCTCCTCCTTAAACTGCATCCTGGCGCAGCGGCTGATTCGCCTCCTGTGTTCCTTCTGCAAGCAGGCCGGGGTCGTCTCGCCCGAGATGCTGGACGTCTCCGGTTTGGACGTGGCAGAATACCGGGATCGTCTGTTTCAGGGTCCAACGGGCTGCCCGGAATGTCATCAGACCGGGTTTCGGGGCCGGGCGGCCATTACGGAGTTTTTGAACCTCTCCGACGCCATCCGAGAAATGATCCTGGCCCGACGCCCGGCCTCTGAAATGCGGCGGGCAGCCCTTTCGGAAGGGATGACCACCCTGCGGCAGGCCGGTCTGGAGAAGGTGTTCAGCGGAGAGACCACGCTGCGGGAAATCAACCGGGTGACATTTATTTAGTGACGGTTCGTTGTCGGGTGAATCGGAGATAACCATGCCTTTCTGGAATACCCGTGACGTGGGTCTTTCCGTCGGTCCCGCGCAGATGGCGATGGTCGACGCCAAACGCCGTGGCGTCGGGGTGGAGGTTACGCGGTACGCCACGGCGTCCGTCGAGGGCCTGCTGCGGGCCTCTCCGATGGAGCAGAACATCACCGATCCAGCGCAATGGTGCACGCATCTGCGTGCGTTGCTGGGCCACTTTCCCGCCGCGCAACGCATTACGCTGGCACTTCCGGACGCCGTCGTTCGTGTCCTGTTGCTCAACCTCCAGCAGGTTCCAAAAAGTCGGACCGATTTTGAGGCGCTCATCCGATGGCATATGGAAAAAATATTCCTGCATCCTTTGGGCGCGGCGCGGTTCTCCTATCAGGTCCTACCGCACCCGAAGACGGGCTGGAAGGTCGTTGCAACGGCGGTGAGGCAGGAAGTGATTGCGCAATACGAAACCCTGTGCGAAAACCATGAGATCATCCATATTGCACCGGTCTCCTTTTCCCTGTACAACCTGTTTGAACCCTTGATTGCGTCTCATCATGCGCCACACGCCGTTTTTACCTATCTTTCCGACCGCAGCCTCACCGTTTTGATTTTTGAGGAAGGCATCTTGAATTTTATCCGAGTCAAAGAGTTTCCCGAAGCGGAGGGCGGCGGATGGGTGGACCCCCTGATTCGGGAGATGAGCACATCCCTCTCTTTCTATGAAGGGATCGGCAATCCGTCGCTCCGCCCCACCCACCTCTTTTTGTTCAGGGTCTCTGCGCATCCAGACCCCCTGTTGATGACACAACTTGAGGAGGCGCTGCACCTGACGCCGGTGTTATTGGATGCCCGCCGTGTCATTCGGATGACCGCAGGCCCACAGACGCCCATGACCGATGGGATCATCTCGGCCGCCGCAGCCGCCGTGGCCGGACAATAAGGGAAGAGATGCGTTTTAAGATCAATCTGGCCCATTCGGGTTTCCGTGAGCGGCGGAGAGCTTGGTATGGCCTCTGCGGTTTTATTCTGATCCTCCTCGTCCTCATCGGTATGGACGTTGCTCGTCTTCATCGCATGAAAGGGGTGGAGGCCGAGGTGGATCTGCGCGTTCGCTGGGTTCGCACAGAAACTGAACGTCTGCGAGACGAACTCCGCAAGATGGGACGCAGCGGGCGTGCGACGCCTGCGGGGAGTGCGACTCCTGCGGGGCGTGCGACGCCTGCGGGGCGTGCGACCCCGTCCGGAGGTGAGGTGGAGGCAATGGAAGGTCCGTTGCGCAACGAAGTGTCCCAGCTCAACGACCTCATTGCACGAAGGCGTTTCTCTTGGGTCCTCCTACTGACCGAGCTGGAAAAACGGGTTCCCGACCATCTCTCCGTCACCCGCATTCAGCAAAATGACAAGGAAGGGACGATCTCTCTGGATGGAGAGGCCTATTCTTTGGAAGAGTTGGCCGAGTTCTCGAAACGCCTCGAACAAGATCACCGCTTTGGGGAAGTCCTTCTGACGCGGGAAGAGCGTCTCGACTTCGACGACGGGCCTCAGGTTTCCTTTTCGATGCAGTTTAAATATCATCCCTCTGAAGGGGCAGATGAAGCAGGCATTTGAGTCGATTTTTTTCAAGGGATGTCTGGCGGTGGCCGTGGCACTTTTAGGCGGCCTGCTGGTTTTGCATTTCGGCATTCTGCGCACCCATCAACAGGAGATGACGCAAAAAGAGGCCACATGGCAATCGGAGCAGGATACCGTCCGACGCCTGACCCGGATGAAACAGGTACAGGGGGATTTTTCCCGTTTTCTGGCGTCCCTTCCCACCGTGAATCAGCTCCCACAGTTGTCGGCGTTCCTTGCCGAAAAGACCGACTTGAATCACCTTCCTCCCGCTGCCGTTTCGTACCGCTCTGAATCGACGAAGATTCCCGGTATTGTGGCCGTGCAGACCGCCCTGCATCTGGAAGGGGAGTATCGGGACCTCCGAAAATTGATCGACGATCTGGAGCGTAGCCGCTATTTTCTGGTCATCCAGAACATCGGCCTCTCCACCTCCGGCAGCGAAGCGGCAACCGTGCAACTCAAACTTGATCTGGCCTCCTACATGCGGGAACATTAATGGCCGCGCAAAAAAAACTGCTGGTGGGTTTATGTGTGGTGCTGGGGCTGCTGGTTTCCTGGCAACTCTTTTACGCGGGCGGAACCTGGACGCAGTCCGATAAGGTCGCCAAGACCCGCACACCCCTCCCCCCCGAAATCCAGGGGGTGCGACCCCTGCGAGGGGTGCGACCCCTGCGAATGGAACAGTTGGATGCACCACGGCCCCCGTCGTCCGAAAGGGTCAAAAACATTTTTGCGCCCCTCCCACCCAGGAAACCGCCGCAAACTGAGGGCTCTCCCCCGGTTGAAGTGCCGCCTCCGCCGCCGGAAGCCCCTGTGCCGACGCCGGAGGAAATCGCGTTTGAGCAGGCCAATGCAGCGCTGTTGCAAATCCGCTTCCTGGGCTTTCTGGATCGGGGGGATGGACGGCAGTCCGGATTTTTTGCAAGGTTGTCGGAGACGGCAGTCGGCGGAAAAAGTGCGCTGATCTTCGGACACTTTCTGGTCCGAGACCTCTCCAGCACCAGGGCGATCATTCAGGAGACGATCACCCGCGCCGAAGTGACCCTCCCCCTTTCGGACACCCCGTAAGGCCCTTGCCGGACAGCAATCCTGTAGACGGCAGGATGCTTCGCACACCGGCCCAATGCCGCATGGCTTTGGCGACGCAAAGTCCCTGTCATCATGTGAATCAGGAGGTGCAGATGAAACAATGGATCATGATCGGAATCGTGCTGTTTCTTTCGGGCTGTCAGACGGATGTCTCCAAAACGCTGTTCCAGAATGTTGATGCGGAGGTTTCCTTTGAAGCGATCCAAAAAACACCGGAGGCGCACAGGGGGAAGCGGATTCTGGCTGGCGGGGAAATTATCGCCATTCGCAACCTGAAGGAGGCGACGGAGATCGAAGTGCTCCAAAAACCGCTGGGTCCGGATCGGAGCCCGATCCTCTCCGATCAGTCCGGAGGGCGATTCCTGGTGCGACATCCCGCTTTTTTAGACCCGACCATTTTTAAAATTGGCCGTCGTATCACCGTTTCGGGAAAAATTGTGGATCGCCGCGTGGTGAAGATCGGGGAAGCGGAGATGACCTATCCGGTGCTGGAAGAATCCCAGCTTCACCTATGGCCGGTGGCGCTACCCGATCGGTACGTTCCACGCATCGGATTCGGATTTGGCTATAGCACAATCTTTGGAGATTGACCCCTCCCCTTTTTATAAGGAAAACTCCCATGTATACCGTTGTGCGTGAGATTCATTTTTGCTATGGCCATCGCCTGCTTAACTACAGTGGAAAATGTCGGCACCTGCACGGCCACAACGGTAAAATTGAGATTGAGCTGGCCGCAGAAGCCCTCAATGATCTGGGCATGGTGCGCGATTTTGAGGAGATTAAAAAAATCGTACAGGTCTGGATTGATGAAAACCTCGACCACCAGTTGATTCTCTGTAAACGCGATCCACTCGTCCCCGTTCTGCAAGAGATGAAGGAGTCCCACTATCTCATGGACGAAAATCCCACCGCCGAGGCCATCGCCCGACTCATCTACGATTATGCCGCATCTCAGCGACTGCCCGTCTCGGAAGTCCGCCTCTGGGAGACACCCAAGTCCTGCGCCGCCTATCGAAAACCGTGATGTCAAATGAAGGCCTCTCCCTCAACACCACATTCCGGTGCCCCAACGCCACCGACGCCGGTAGGTGTGCGAAGCATACCGCCCTCCGCAGGAGCCGCAGGAGATGGATTTTTGCCGTCTGCTGCTGCATCACAAACGACGCCGGTAGGTGTGCGAAGCATACCGCCCTCCGCAGGAGTTACTGTTTTTCTCGGTCCGTATCATTCCTATCTCGAAGAGACACTGGTCTCCGAAATCTGCCGATACAAGGCCGAAAATCCGTTGTCATCCCTGCTGGTGCTGACACCCTCTGACGCCCTCTGTCATCGGCTCAAGGTGCTGCTGGCCCTTGAACATCGGCTGAGTCTGCTGAATGTCTTCTTCCTGAGCTTTTATCCCCTTTCACGAAAACTGTTTGAAGAACAAGTGGGGCGCCGTGATCCCGCACTTCAGGACGACTTTTTTTTTGAAGAGGCCCTGCGACACCTCCTTCGTGCAGAAGTGGCCCCTCCCTTTGCCGGGCTGGATCAAACAAAAGGAGGTTGCGCGGCATTGTGGCAGACCCTGCGTGACCTGCGGGATGGTTGCGTGGATCCGGACTGGGCCATCTCTGCCCTGACGGAAACGCATCTTGCCAAAGCGGCACGGCCCCTGCTCTCCATCTATCGTCGGTGGTGTGCGCAAAGTGCGACATGGGGTGTGCGAAGCTATGGCGACCTGGATCGTGAGGGGATCGCCCACCTGCCGTCGTCTCCATTCTTAAAAACGTTCCAGCGCATCTTTTACTATGGATTTTATGACCTCACGCAGGCGCAGATCGACCTGTTTCAGTCCGTTGTACGCCATTTTCCCACAACCTTGTTCTTTCCTCTGGTGGAAGGAGACCCGGATCGTATCTTTGCGCAGCGGTTCTACGAGCGGTACGTCCATGGCCTAGTCACCGACTCCGCTTGTGTTCAAAAATGGCAAAAAGAGGGGGAGGTACCGCAGCATACACTCAAGTCGTCGCCCACCTGTACGATCATCGGCTGTGCCGGCGCGGAAGAAGAAGTGGCCGTGGTGGCTGGAGAAATTGTGCGTCTGGTCGAGGCCGAGGGGCTGGCTTTTGAGGAGATTGGCGTGGTGGCCAGAACGCGACTTCCCTATGCCGACCTCTGCGCATCCCGCTTTGCCGAACAGGGCATCCCCATGGCGGGCACCGCCGAGACACCGCTGCTGCACTTTCCGCTGGCCCAGACCGTGCTGTTGCTGATGCAACGCTCCCTGAACGACGACCCGTGTGCCGAGCGGCTGGAGCTGTCCGGGCTGCCGAAATGGGCTACTTGGTCGGAGTATGCCACGCGCTGGACCGCCCTGTTGTCCCGATCCCTGCGACCCGAAACAACTCCCCTGGCCGAACATGCCGAACATGCCGACGCAGATCGAACGGGCGATGTCCTGATCGAAACCCTTGCAAAATTGGCCGACCTGGATCGGGTGGCCGAGGGCGTTGCACTGGCCGATTTTGTGGAGGCCGCGCATCGGGCCCTGTCGCGCGCCGTTATCGTCCGACCGGGCGCAGCGCGAGGGGTGACGGTCATGGACGCCATGTCGGCACGCGGCATTCCCTTTCGCGCCCTGTTCATCCTGGGTCTCAATGAACGCATTTTCCCCCGCGCCATTTGTGAAGACCCCTTTTTAAAAGACCGAGTTCGGCGTGAGATCGAAACGACACTGGGATGCAAAGTGGGCGAAAAACAGGCCGGGTACGATGAGGAGAAACTGCTGTTTACCTTCCTGACCGAGGCGGCCCGTGAACATCTGTATTGTCTCTACCAGCGCTGCGACGAGGCGGGTAAAACCAAAATTCCATCGTGGTATCTTGATGCTCTGCATCAGGATGGGTCTGCGAAGCCTGTCGTCGTTCACAGCACTTTCGTGCGCAGCACCGCCTTCAATCCGCCAGACAGGCTGCTGCCCCGTGAACGGGTGCTGTCCGGTTGTTTGAATGGAGAGGCGCTGGAGACCCTGCTGCCCGTGTTGGCGCGCGTCTCTCCCACCGCCGCCCTGTTATGTGGTCGTGTGCGCGGTGCAGCCGTGCCGCTTTCGAGTTGGAAGGGTCTGACCCCCTATGATGGAATGACCGGCCCGCTTCCAGGATACTGGGAATCCGTGCGCCAATCTGGGATCAGTCCCACGGCACTGGAGTCCTATGGTCGGTGCCCGTTCCAGTTCTTCGCCACGCAGGTGTTGGCACTTCCCGCCTTCGATCCGGCAGAAGCGGAAGAGGCCCCCGGCCCAAAAGCTGCGGGATGGCTCTGCCACGCCATCTTGCAGACGTTCTATCAGACGCGGATTGATGAGGCGTCAAGGCAGAAGCCTCTTCCTACCACGATTCTTCTTAAGCAAATCAGCCGGAAGGCGTTTGCCGACTACGCTTCCAGAAATCCGGTGGGTCTGCCGCTGGCCTGGGAGGTGTTTCGGGAGACGTTGGTGACGCTGCTGTCGGAGGTCATTGAGAAAGAGACCGCATTGGCGTCTCACCCCGTGGCCCTGGAGGTGGATTGCACGGCGCAGTTGGATTCGACCTGGCCCGCTCACCTGGCGGGACTTCCGATCCGGGGCCGGATCGACCGGATCGACCGGATCTCGAACGAATACCGGGTCATTGACTACAAATATAAGGCCGGGAAGACGCCCACAACCAACGACCGAAATCCCGCTCAAGCGGCCGTCCGGGGCCTGCGGCTTCAGCTCCCCTTCTATCGCTGGTTGGGCGAGGCTTATCTCCGGGACCGGGCTGGGGCCGGGGTGCAACCGGTCTCCACGCCCGATGCCGCATTTTATTTTCTGGCGCCCAAATGGGCTGACGGGCCGCTGGTGATGACCCCGTTTCAGGCGGACGAGGAGGCGCGAATCAAGGAGACTGTTGCGCTGCTGCTGACCGGCATTCGAGACGGGCGATTTTTTATCTTGCCCGGCGATTATTGCAACACCTGCGCGGTGCGAAACGTCTGTCGCAAGGATCATCCACCCTCACGCTGGCGGGCCGCGCAGGACCCGGTCGCAGCGCCGCATCACAACCTGCGGAAGGAGAACGTCAAGAGCCGTTAGGGCTCATCCATGAATAACATCCACACAAAGGGCAAACGAGTCGCCCTGTTTGCAAGGCGCGAGGAGCGCGCATACCCCTTGGTATGTAAGCGACAAGCAACGCAGCAAACTTAGGATGAATCGGCAGCCCGACTGGGGATGTTATTCATGGATGAGCCCTTAAATATCTGGGCGCGTGCACGAAAATACCGGCAACGCCTGCCAGGGGAGACCCAAGTCGCTGTAAACGGCTATCGGGCCAGTCTTTGTCGGATGAGGGTTGCCCCTTTTTTGCCAGAGAGCAGCATCGATCCGAAGGCGGGGCCCATGCGGGGAGAGCCGAAGACGGCGGCGACGGAGAGGCCGATGACGAACAGGTTGGGGTAGACCTCGCCGGTTTTTTCCAAGACGACCGCCTCGGAGCGATCCACCCACATGGCGCCGTTGCCGGGGGCTGCGGGACACAGGTTTCGGCGGGCTAGGATTTGGACAGCGACGGCATCGTGTCCTGTGGCGTCCACCACGATTTTGGACTCCAGCGCAATGGGATCGACATGGGCTGCGTCATGGCCCATCACCTCCAGCGGATACCAGTTGACCACCACCCCTTCCAGCCGGTGATCGTCACCCCGGACGATAAGGTCAACCACCTTCGTCATGTTCAACACCTGCACGCCGGCGTCGTAGGCCGCGCCGATCAGCTTGGCCGTGGCGTGGGGCGGATCGACGATGAACATGTCCTTCGACACCTCCCGGCACGGCACACCGATCGTCAACAACATCTCCTGTGCGGGGCGGGCGATGGTCGCCTTGTTCATCAGATAGCCGCCGTTCCAGAAGCCGCCACCGAGGTGGTTGAGTTGCTCAATGACGAGCACCCGAATACCGGCTTGGGCGAGGTCGGTGGCGCAGACCAGCCCCGACGGCCCCGATCCGATGATAATGACATCGGACTCAATCATCCGATCAAAGGCTTCAAAATGCGCCCGCGCAATCTGCCGGGTGATCTCGGCTTCCCGAAGCGGCTGGATTTCTCTCGTCACATCACCCTCTCATCATTTCGACAAAGCAGCGGACGTTTTTGCAGAACAGAAAAAGTGCCGTATCCTGCACGGAGTGTGCAATCGCCGCCTCGGCACTGGATTGGATCGCCTCCGGAGTCAAGTGGTGCTTCCCCACTAAAAAGAGGGCGTCCTGCACATCTTCGTCCATAAATCGGCGGAGTTTGGCAATCACAAAGTCCGCCGGTGACAGCACCCGAACCGTCAGGAGCGCATCTTGTACCACACAAACCGCCCGTTCTCTGTAGCCCGGTGGCATGGCGACAATCGACCAGCCAGCAAAATTCTCGCTCAGATCGGCGGGCATTTTCTGGGCCGTCAGGAACTGGCTCAAGCCTTCGACATCGCCTTTGACCTCCGCATCCAGATCGGCCGTCGCACGGTCTGGCATCCCATAATACTGAAGCGCGACGCCACCCACCAGAATCAAATCCAGCGGGCTTTGGCGCTCATCCGTGAATCTCTTCAGGAGATCAACCCCCTGGGCAAAGTTAACCTGCGACAAATTGAAGCGCCTCCAAAAACCGTCTTTGTTCGCGCATGTCGATCGGCGCTTTGCGCGTCACAAGCGGCACCGGGCCGATGTGCCATTCGATCATCGTTTTGAAATGTCCATGCCACGCACAGGCCTTGTCATGGGCCGCCCTCACCACCGGTTGATCCCAATGCGCCTCCCACGGACAATCCCGATTGAGCAAAATCTCAAGCCAAAGCAGGCGAACACTTTTTGGGTTTTCCACGGCTGCTTCCAGCGTGAGATCACCCGTGTAATAGGGAAGCAGGCGCAATCGGCCTTCTGTCTTCACGTCATTCATGGCGTTCCCTCAAAATGCGCCCGCGCAATCTGCCGGGTGATCTCGGCTTCCCGAAGCGGCTGGATTTCTCTCGTCATCGCAGTCTGTCTCACCCCACGGCCTGTGTTAGCGTTTCTTTCACCCACGAATCAACCGGTTTTCCGGCTTTTTCTGCGGCCAGAATCACCTGTTTGTGCTGATCCGGAGAGAGTTGAATCGTGAAGCGTCCCGTAAACGGCGGATCGGGAGACTCTCCCCGTTCTCGGCAGAACGCCAGATAATCTTCCACCGAATCTTCAAAGGCCGTTGTCAGCGTTTCGACGGACTTTCCCTGAAACGTAATGACATCGCGGGTGTTGATGACTTCGCCATGGAAAAGACCGGCCTCGTCATCAAACTCGACCCGCGCAACATAGCCTTGATAGTGCATCATGGTTCCACTTCCGCCTCAATCAGAAATCGCCGGATCGACTTCACCGCGCCACGATCCGCTTCCTTCTCGGGATGGGGACGATGAAACACGGCGCGAACACCGTTCAACACAATCCGGACCCTCGAACCCCGCCCTTCACCGATCTCGGCGCCCAGCGCAAGCAGCATCTTTTCAATTTCCGACCAAAGGAGGCTTGCTCTAACCGGATATTCAAAAATCGCATGTAGGGTCTTTCGATGTTTCTTTATGTCTCATGCCCCTTCGTGATTTTGACAACCGCACGAATGATATCCTCTTTTTCCATCCGTATGAAATACCCTAATTTGAAGGTCCTTTTCAATTACAAATATTGAGGGAGTAATGCGCCCAAAAATACGGCCGCAATGCACAGCACAAGACTACTTGCAGTATATAATCCAAAATTAAAGTAATCGCCGGTCCTCAGCAGGTTCATGTTTTCATAACCAAAAGTGGAGAACGTCGTGAACCCTCCGCAAAAGCCTGTTGTCAAAGCCAGTCTCCATCCGGGCGAAAGCAAATTACCTTTTTCACCGGCAGCATAAAACACACCTATTAAAAAACAGCCAATCACATTCACTGAAAATGTTTCCGCAGGGAAAGTCAGCGAGAACAAACTCGCCCTGGCTCAACATCGTCGAAACCCTATTGGGTAAAATGGCCCGTACGTTTCTCAGACACATTCGCGTCCACTTATGGGAGGATCTGCGGAAACGTATCCTGAAAGGCATCGCTGAAATTAACGAGGCCCCAGTCATTCACCGCTGGCAAAAGCTTGATGCCCTTGCATCATAAATGAATACTTTTTAATGAAACGATATACGAGTGTCTAATTGCATAAATCATTATACGAACAAAATAAATTAGAATCATTGTGTTACATTAACGGTTCTGTCTATGTGTTCTGTTCGCCCTGAGCCTGCCGAAGGGTGAACGTCATTTTGGAATCGACGAGTCTGACCCCTTTGTTAGCCCATATTTTTTGATTTTGTACGCGACCTGTCGCACCGTCATTCCCACCTGTCGCGCCGCAATCGACTGAACCCAGCCCGACGCAAC
>CAZQIT010000029.1:0-32593 GCA_964592995.1 uncultured Nitrospirota bacterium
TGGCTTGGGGGAAGGGGCCAGGAGGCGCACCTCTTTTTTTTGCTGATGCAGCCAGTGGATGAGTTTTTCAAGGATCGCGTCCTTTTGGGGATGATCTGATTTGATGACAATGCCGATCCGTTTCATGATGGCCAAGCGTCAGTTGTCAGCAAGAAGAAGCCCTGTCGGCCCGCACATGATAAAGGGTTCGGCAGGTCAAGTCCAGCTTACGGGTTCTTGACAGGGCAAGTGCAAGCAATTTGACAGGATGAGATGCCGCTGATAAGCTCTGGCGTGCGGCATTTTGATGACAACGCCGCACGCAACATCACACCGACAGCACAGGCAGGCCATTGCACAGGATGTTCTTCATCAGCGCTCTTTTTACCCTTCTCCTATCGGCGACCTACGGGTTTGCGACGGAGGTTTTTCGGTTCGTCGACGATGCCGGGACCCTTCATTTCGCCGATGCGCCCATCAACACCCGCTATCACTTCTTTATGAGGTATGGGACACACAGGGAAAGCCTGCGGCCAAACCGGTTCGATACACTCATTGAGAATACGGCGAGCGGATATGGAATGGATCAGGCGCTGATCAAGGCCATCGTTCGCGTCGAATCCGACTTTAACGACCGGGCCGTCTCGCCCGCAGGGGCCATGGGGCTGATGCAACTGATGCCAAAGACGGCATCCGATCTGGGGCTGACCGATCCCTTTGATCCGGAAGAAAATGTGCGGGGCGGTACCCGATATCTCCGGTCGCTGTTAGGCATCTTGAATAACGACCTGAAGCTTGCACTGGCCGCCTACAACGCAGGCCTTCAGCGGGTGTTGCAATATGGCGCCATCCCCCCCATCCAGGAAACGCAGCGCTACGTTGAAAAAGTCCTCCATTTCTATCGCCTCTACTCAAAATAAGGATCCCCGACAGCACGAGAAACCAATTCCTTTATTTCGGTCAGCGTCACAGTGGTGTGACCCGTGAGGGTTGCCGAATGAACGGGATGCGCCGGGGCTTCCGTGTGTGCCTCTGTCCGCGCCTCTGTCCGATAGTGTGCTCCTAGGCTCTCTTTCCGATTCAGGGCCGAGGCAATCATGGCCCCCGATACCTGCAGCAGGTTCGCCGTCTCTAACGCAGGCCGAGACAGGGCCAGCCCTGCCGTAACCTCGGTCCATTGGATCCATTGGGTCCATTGGGTCAGCGCCCTTTGAAGCGAGTCCTCGCTTCTGAGAATGCCCACTTCATTCCACATCATCTCACGCAGGTCTTTTTGGATTGACGCATAGACATGATGTGGCGCGGGATTGGCATATCGCGGCGCCACGGCATCGTCCGTTGCCTGCGGCGCATCGACTCTCCTGCCCATCTCTTCGCCTGCGCGTGCACCAAATACCAATCCTTCCAGCAGGGCATTACTGGCCAGTCGATTAGCGCCATGCACGCCGGTACAGGCGACCTCCCCGACGGCAAAGAGCCGAGAAAGGCTCGTTTCTCCGGTCAGAGATGTCTTCACCCCCCCCATGAGATAGTGCGCGCTGGGGGCCACGGGGATTTTCTCTCGCGTGATGTCAACGCCGTATCGAAGGCAGGTGGCATAAATCCGGGGAAACCGGTTTTGCACAAACTCGGCTGAAAGGTGGGTGACGTCCAGATAGACCGCCCGGCCCTGACGCATCTGATCCCAGATCGCGCGGGTCACGACATCTCGAGGCGCCATCTCACCGTCCGGGTGATACTGTTGTGCAAAGCGCCCGCCATCCGCATGGCACAAGATAGCCCCCTCGCCCCGCATCGCCTCGGAGAGCAAAAAAGAAGGGGCGGACGGAAGCAGCAGTGCGGTCGGGTGGAACTGCACAAACTCCATGTCTTCCACCACTGCGCCCGCTCGCAGCGCCATGGCAATGCCGTCTCCTGTGGCAATCTCCGGATTGGTCGTGCGTTGATAAACTTGGCCCCCGCCTCCGGTCGCCAGAATCACGCCTTTGGCCAGATACTTTTTCTGAACCCCCGTCTGCTCGTCCAGCACCCATGCCCCCCGACAGACCCCCTGTTGTTCGGCATCCATCAGGAGATCAATGGCGAAGTGACCCGTCTGAAACGTGACCTGAGGGTTGCCCTGGAGCGTTCGGATCAGGGTTCGAACAATTTCATAGCCGGTGGCGTCCCCCCTTGCGCGCAGAATCCGGCGATGGCGGTGCGCCCCCTCCGTCGCCAGGGCGAAGCGATCCCCGATTTTGTCAAACTCCGCGCCCCACCCGATCAGTTCCTGAACCCGCAGCAGCCCTTCTTCCACCAGCACGCGCACCGCCTCCGGACGACACAGGCCACATCCGGCGTTCAGGGTGTCCTGAACGTGCGACGTAATGGCCTCTTCGTCCGCGTCCAGCGCGGCGGCAATGCCCCCTTGCGCAAACTCCGAACTGGACTCATTCAGCAGGCCCTTGTTCAGGATGATGACGCGCCCGTAGCGGCCAGCTTCAATGGCCGCGCGCAGTCCCGCAACACCGCTACCCATGATCAGAACGTCGGTTTGAATGGAAGGATACGACATGGGAAAGAGAGTGTTATCGCTTGCGGGCCGTCACCATAAAATTAAAACCAAACCGCCGGAAGGGATAGATTCCGGAGAGCTTCAGATCAATCTTCCCCAGCGCCAGGGCCAGCCTGCCAACCCACGTCCGCGCAGTTTCCAGAAGATACCGGTCCGGAATCAGTGAAGCCAAAAAATTGTGCCCCCGGCAGGAGAGCACCTCAAAGCCATTTTTCTCAAGCAGGGCTGTCAATTCGGAGTACGTGAAGGTCTTAAACCGCATTCCTTCCCAAACCCGCGTGGCGTGGCCCCGCCCCTTCACCAGAAAGGCATCCACACATTCCTCTGGATGATACAACATCCCAAAATTCCACTTGGTGTCGGCCTCCAGCGTTACAATGGCCCCCGGTCTGGACACCCGCGCCATCTCGGAAACCGCTTGTTCGTATCCGTCCACAATATGGCTGAGCACATCACCGTAAGAGACGATGCAGTCAAAGCTGGCATCCGCGAAGGGAAGTTGGCAGGCGTCGGCCACCTGAAACCGGGCGTGGGGATGAGCCTGACAGCGTGTTTTGGCAATCCGGATCAACGCCACGGAGAGATCGATGCCGATGACTTCTGCCGCATGGTCGGCCAAGTAGATGGATTGGAGACCGCTTCCGCACCCCAGGTCCAAAACGCGGGAGAAGCGTCGTCCCGCCGTCAGCTCCTTCAGACAAAGCGCGTACAGGAGGTAGCAGTTCAGGAGAAACGGGGTCACGCGCGCCAGCGCGTCATAGCCTTCCCCCAAATCATTATAACGCTTGAGGACCGCCTGACCAGCAGGGCCAGACTTGTTCATTTTGGCCCCGTCTTTCGGGTGGGCGGACTTCCCACCCCCACAAGCGCGTAATGCGCTGGATTCAGATACGTTTTGGCCACACGCAGGACATCCTCCCGCGTCACGGCGCGAATAGACTGCGGATACTTTTCAAAATAATCCAGCCCCAATTGCTGGAACTCAATCGCCGCAAGCATCGCCGCAAACTTGGCCGTGCTGTCGATCCGGAGGGGAAAGCTGCCCGTGAGATACCCCTGTGTCTCCGAAAGCTCGGCCTCCGATACGAGGCCGTTCTGGATGCGTTTGATCTGGGCCAATACCGCATCGATGGCCACACCGACACTTTCATTCTTTGTCTGAAGTGACACGGAGAACGACCCCGACATTTGCCTTGCATTAAACAAGGAGAAGATGGAGTAGACCAGCCCCTGGTTATCCCGCACGTCGGCCATCATTCGGGAAGAGAAGCCGCCTCCACCCAGAATATAATTCATGACGCTGACGGCATAATAGTCGGGATGGGCGCGGTGAATCCCCACATGCCCCAGCATCAGGGTGGCCTGCGTGAGATCCGGTTTGTCGATCCACTGTATCTCCTGTTTTTGCAGTGGCGCGGGGACCGCGCGCGTGAGGGCGGGGATGGACCCCGGCTCCCATGCCGAGAAGTATTTTTGGGCGAGGCCAACGACTTCGGCTTGCGTCACATCACCCACCACGGCCATGATGGTATTGTTGGGACGAAAGTAGGTTTTATGAAAAGTGACGATGGCGCTCCGATCCAGCTTTCCGGCCGTCTCCTCTCGACCGATCACCGGATATTGATAGGGATGGCCCGAAAAAACAAGCTTCCGAAAGGCCCGCTCGGCCATTGCTTTAGGCTGATCCGACTCGGCCGCAATGAGGCTTAAAACGTTCCGGCGCACCCGCGCAACCTCAACTTCGCCAAAGGCGGGCGCCATCAGGATATCGGCCAGCAGATCCATGCCGACATCGACATCTTTTTTGAGGACTTGTAGCGTCACCGACGTGAAATCTTCTTCCGTCTCCACAGAAAGTCTGCCGCCGATTGCGTCGATGGTTTCGGCAATCTGCGTTGCACTCCGCCGCGTCGTCCCCTGTTCCAAGAGGGATGCCGTCATATTGGCCAGCCCCGATTGCGCTTCCGGATCGCGGGCCGATCCGGCCTTGACCCGCACCTCCACACTCACGATCGGGATGGAGGAACGCGAAAGCATCAGAAGGGTTATGCCCCTGGCCGTCACAATGCGCGTCGGCTTGATCTCGGCCGACTCGGCGCGCAGGACCAACAGGCCCATGACCCAGACGAGACAGACGAAAAGGATTAACAAATGAGTGCGGTTCATCTGTTTCCGATTCATGGGGCGGCTCCCTCTCCGACTTTGACTTCGGGTGCTGCGAAAGAAGCCTTCTTGGGAATGAGGATGCCGATGCTCTTGTTATCGTCGGTCAGGTATATCCTGGCAACCCGTTGAATGTCGGCGGACGTAACCTTACGGATATTTTCCACAAAATGTTCCGCAAAGGGATATCCTGCCCCCGTAGTCTCGGCCATGCCAATCTGCATCCCCCGATAAAAATTGGAATCGGCGCTCATGATCCATTTGGCCTCAATCTGGTTTTTCGCCTTCTGTATTTCCGGGTCCGAAGCTGCCTCAGATCGGACCCGCTCAATCTCGGCCTGCAGCGCAGTCTCCAATGCCGCAACGGATGTTTCCGACGCTTCTTTTGGATGGGCCATCGCGTAGAAATAGAACAAGTCCGGGTCGGTGGTCAAGCCATCGTAATGCCCGCCCGCATCTAGGGCAATCTGTTGCCGATAGACCAGGCTTTGATAGAGCCGCGTGCTCTTGCCGCCGGAGAGGATTTGCGAAAGAACCGTCAGCGGATAGAGGTCGGGGCTTTGATGGTTGGGCGCATGATAGGCCGCAAAGACAAACGGAATCTGCGCTTCGCGCGTTACCCGAAGACGACGCTCCCCGATCTGCGGCAACTCCGGAGAGACCGATTGCGAAGGAACTTCCGCAGCCTTTGGAATCGCCCCAAACGCCTTTTTGATTTTGGGCCGCAAGGTCTGGGTGTCAAAGTCGCCGACGACAACAATCGTCGCGTTTTGTGGAATGTAATACTTTTTGTAATAACGATAGGCGTCGTCGCGAGTTAACCGATCCAGATCGCTCATCTGGCCGATGATCGGCTGGCGATAGGGATGAATCAGAAACGAAATGGCGTAGAGCTGCTCGATCAGGAAAGCGTAGGGGTCGTCGTCAGTACGGGTGCGGCGCTCCTCTTTGACCACGTCCCTCTCCAGCAAAAACTCGGCAGGATCAAGCAGCAGGTTTTGCATCCGGTCGGCCTCCAACGCCAGCGAAAGATCAATCCGGTCGGCGGCAAAATTCTCGAAATAGGCGGTGTAATCCCGTCCGGTGAAGGCATTTTCCGTGCCGCCGTTTTTGGCCACGATCCGCGAAAATTCCCCTTTGCCATATTTCGGAGTCCCCTTGAACATCATGTGTTCGAGCAGGTGCGACAATCCACCCTGACCCGTCACCTCATTGCGGGAACCGACCTTGTACCAGACCTGAAAGGTCACCACGGGCGCCTTATGTTCTTCCATAAGGACGACCTTGAGGCCATTTTCCAGCGTAAAGGACTCCATCGTGCCCGCATGAAGATCGGACAGGACGAAGAAACCGAAGAGCAGCGTAAAGATGATTTTGCGTGTCATGGCGTTTGTTTCATCCGTTTTGCAACATCGTTTTTTGAAAACGCTCCAATAGGGTGCGTGATCTGAACCCGATGCTCGGCATTTTTCGCGGATGTGGTGTTCTCTTCTGCACAAAGAAACAACTTATTACAGCATCGGTGAGCAATGCTGCTTTACCCCCCTCTCCTCCCCCTAATTTGCCCACAGATTCTGCTGAAGAGCCAGTAAATTGACCTCTACGAGGAAAGACGCCCTTTCCTGTGGGGCTTGCCTTCAGGAGGGGAAACCGGATACAGACGTAAGTCAGAGATGGGGAAGTGGACGCGATTGTATGTAACAATGACCATGCTGTGAATCTTTGCCGTTGCGGAGAGGAGGAGGTCTGGGAGGTCAACCGTAACCCCTTTGGCGCGCAGTGTCCGATAATACGCTGCTGCTTGATCCGCGATTTCCGCAGTCAGATTAAAGTGTGTCAGGGCGTTTAAGAATGCTTCGGTAACTTCTCTTTCCTGTAGGCGCATTCCAGCCTTTACTTCGAAAAGGGTGATGACAGAGCAGGACAGCGTTTCTTCTCTGTGGATTTTTTGCATTAACTCCACAGTCTTACGATCTCCACGCAAAAACCAGATGATGACATCGGCATCTAAAAGCAGATCAGCCATGCAGTTGCTCAATTCTCTTGCCTGTATCTTTATGGATTTCTGAAAGCTGATGATGAACATCTTTCAGGGTCGAAAGCTCTGGATACTGTGCATCTTTCCATGCCCCTGCCGCTTTCTCCATGGCCCGCGTCAAATGCTGTCGTTTTAACTCTTTCTGTGTAGCCGCTACAATAAACTCACTCCGTTTTCTTCGGGAAACAATCTGGTCAACCATCACAAGAAGATTTTCCGGAAATACAACCTGCATTTTTATTTTTCTATCCATGGTTCAGCTTCCTTATGTTTTATAGATTTTAGCATACCATATAGGTTGATACATATCAAGCCTTATAGGCTGTATTATCATCATGATAACCGTATCTTCAATGAGCACTGGGACACGGGTTCCCACAAAGACCAGCGTACCGCCGAGAATCTCTGGATCACGATGAACTGCGGAAGCATTTCCACTCATATCATTCTACCTATAGCGTTTGTTTCATCCGTTTTGCAACATCGTTTTTTGAAAACGCTCCAAACAGGGTGCGTGATCTGAACCCGATGCTCGGCATTTTTCGCGGATGTGTCGCATAACTTTTGTAATGGTCTATATGTCATCGACTTCTGATTCTGAAGCGTCCCCCGAAGGGGCTGCGTGGAGGGCCTGATTGATCCGCGCCTCAATCTGTGTCCGCGCGGCCATGTCGGCATGCGCATGTTGAATGGAGGCCGCAATCATCGCCTCCACTTCGTTATCGGTGAGGCCATGTGACGGCTTGATCTCTACCGACTGCACCTTTCCGCTTCGCAGCTCTTTGGCCGTCACGTTGAGCATCCCGTTCGCGTCGAGCAGAAAGGTCACCTCAATCCGGGGCGTCCCCGCCGGCATCGGATCAATGTCGGTGAGGTGAAATTTCGCCAGGCTCCGACAGTCCGCCACCAACTCCCGTTCTCCCTGCACCACATGGATCGAAACCGATTTCTGGCCGTCAACAGAGGTGGTGAAGCTCTCCTTCGCGCGGGTGGGAAGGGTCGCATTGCGCGGAATCAGCCGACTCACGACCCCCCCCAGGGTCTCAATCCCCAGAGACAAAGGGGTGACATCCAGCAGCAGCAGGTCGGTGATGCCGCCCGACAGAATGTCGGCCTGAATCGCGGCGCCCAGCGCCACGACCTCGTCGGGATTCAATTCGCAATGGGGGGTTCTTGAAAAAAAATCGGAGACCGCCTGTCGCACAAGTGGCATCCGGGTGGATCCCCCCACCAGCACGACCTCATCAATCTGTGCGGTCGAAAGATGCGCGTCAGACACCGCATGACGGCAGCAAGCAATGGTCTGATTGATCAACCCCTGTATGAGCGCTTCAAACTCGACCCGCGTCAGTGTGCGACGATAGTCGATCTGTAGGTCGGGAATCGTCAGATGTATCTCCGTGGCTGGTTGTTCACTGAGTTGACACTTGGCCCCCTCTGCAGCCAGGCGCACAGCCTGGAGCGCTCCGGCACGACCGGTACGACCGGTACGACCGGTGCGAGTGGGATCGGATAAGAGATCGACACCGAACTGTTGCTGGATTTCAGAAAAAAAGAGGGCCGCCAGACGTTGGTCAATGTCGTCTCCGCCCAGATGGGTGTCTCCGTGGGTGGCGAGGACTTCAAAAATGCCGTTTTTGATCTTGAGGATCGAAATGTCGAATGTGCCACCGCCGAAGTCGTAGACGGCAATCGTCCCCTCCGACTTTCTCTGAAGTCCGTAGGCCAGCGAGGCCGCCGTCGGCTCATTCACGATACGGAGCACTTCCAGACCGGCAATCCGTCCCGCATCCTTCGTGGCCTGACGCTGGCTGTCGTTGAAGTAGGCCGGCACCGTGATGACCGCCTGCGTAATCTGTTTTTGAAGGAACGTCTCGGCCTGGACTTTTAGCGTCCTGAGGATGATTGCGGAGATTTCCGGCGGGGTATAGGTCTGCCCAGCAACCTCAATCCGAATGACCGCGTCGCCCGACAGTCGGAACGGAATGAACTTTCGATCCTGGCCAATCTCGTCGATTCCCTTCCCCATCAATCGCTTGATGGAATAGAGGGTGCGGTCGGCATGGGTCAAAAGCGCCCGTTTTGCCCGCTCTCCGGCGACCGGCGTATCCCCTTCGAAGGTTACGACAGAGGGCACCATTCCGCGCCCCTGGGCATCCGGAATGATGCGGGGCGTACCCCGGTCCATATAGGCCACCAAGCTGTTCGTGGTTCCCAAATCAATCCCGACAATCATCTTCACCCCGACGCTGCGGGCGGGAGCGCCGCAGCGAGATTACTTAATATCCGTTCCAGATAAGCCTGGTGTGAAAGCGTCTGTTTTATTTGCGTAAGGACCGCGCTCTGCTTTTCCGTCCACCCCTGCGAGGGGTGCGGCCCCTGCGCGGGGCGCGACCCCCCGCTGTTTTCTCCCGCGCCTTCATCAAGCAGGGTGTCCCACATAACAGAAAGCGCGGCCAACGTGTCGTTCTCTTCTTTGAGGCGCGCCGCGAACTTCTCCTGCGCCGTTCGCAGCGCCGTCTGATGCGTTCCCTGATGGGGCGCCGCTTTCATCCCATCCAATGCCTCTTCCATCTCAAAAATCGCCTCAAACAGATCGGAGGGGGCCTCTGTGGGAATCGCGTTCCCCCCTTCCACCCGCCGAATCAGATATTCGATCCGTTTCTGCGGGTTTTTGAGTGTGCGATAGGCTGAATTCAAGAGGGCCGCGTTCGAAAGGCTGATGGCCTGCTCTTGGGAAGATTTCTGTTGATAAAAGTCGGGGTGGAATTTGCGGCTTAGGTCGTGGAAGCGGGCGGTCAGTGACGGCAGATCCAGGTTCAGGCGATGAGAAAACCCCAGGCAGGTGAAAGGGTCGCCGGAAAGTGGTTGAATGGCGTTACAATGGGGGCAAAAATGGAGGGTATCATGCGCGGCGTGACACCGCCAGCACGCAGTGATCTGCATCATCTCTTCAGCCTGATGAACGATTTTACGGCCCTGCTGCTTTCTGTTGTTTTGAAAACAGGAAGAAAGAGACGGTCAACAGAACAATCGCGCCAGCGTTCAGCCCGATGTCCCACAGATACTGGTTGAACTCGGAGAGGCTCATTACTTCCGTGAGACCATGGTGAGGCCCGGCGGCCAAGATGCGCCGGACGGAGGCAATAATCCCGATATAGAAAAAAGGCTCCAGACGAAGGGTGCGGACCTTGAGATAGTTGATGATCGTGCCGAGTACTTCCAGGATGATCAGGGCGATCAGGGTCTCGCCGATGAGCGCGAAGATCGATTTCAGGGGCGACTCTAAAACATGACGAAAGAACTCCGTCCACGCGAAGAAGAACGCGGCCACCAGCAGAAAAATCAGGGCGACGGCAATCACCACGTAAATTGCGCGATCGCCGCGCTCCAGCCAGCCGATCACCTTGGCATCGAAAGGCGTCTTCGTTTCCATGTTACGACATTACCTCATACAGCCCGTTACGCCGAAAATGATTCGCCGCAGCCGCAGCTTTTCTTCGCGTTGGGGTTGTTGAATTTGAAACCCCCGCCGACCAGATCATCGCTGAAATCAAGTGTCATCCCTTCGAGATAAACGGCGCTTTTGGCGTCGACCAGCACGCGAAGGTCTTCGATTTCCATCAAGACGTCATGCGCTGTCGCCTCGGTGTCAAAACTCAACTTGTAGGAAAGGCCGGAACAGCCGCCTCCTTCCACGCCAACACGCAGCGCAGCATGTCCCAGATTTTTCCGTGCGATGATCCCATGTACAGCCCGAACAGCCTTCGGCGTTAGGGTCAGAACCGGTGCTGTTTTTGTTTCCATACGCATGACCTCACATTAGAACATCATTTCAGAGCGCAGAGCGCGAGGGGCAGCTTGCATAAATAGGCGATGTCATAGTTAACGTAGGGGATACCTATTTTGAGGACTTGGGAATGCCACGCCGGGTATGGGCGAACTGTTCATTTGGGTTGATGCACCCGACTGCCAACGCGGGTTAGGCTCATCCTTGATGGATCGAGCCAACGCAAAGAACTGCTCCACAGAGCCGTTTTCTCTAACGTTCCCTTCCATGGTGACTGTATACGATTTATTTTCAGTAGCCCAAGTCATCATCGACATTGCTTTACCCGATCCGTTTTTCGCGACCGAGAAGATCGCCGGATAATCGTTAACCTCTGCGTTAATAAGCTCTTTCACAGTAACACCGCCACCCGTCCCAGCGACTCGATAATCAAACTCTTTGAGTTCCACAACACCCCCTTCGGGTGTTGTAAAAACCCGATTGATGAAAGAAACTTGTCCATTCATATTCAACACCTCTGGGCTTGCTCCAATGAATCTGAATTTTTCAAAGGGGGTTTTCTCTAGCGAAGCTGGCTTTATCATCAGGTCGTACCTTTCCTGCATCTCCTCTATTGATTGGAGCAATCTGGGACGAGACGAATGGATCTCATTTTGGTATTGCTCAAATGTTTGGAAATCTCCATCCTCTTTCTCTGTAACCGTATAATATCCTTTCTCGGCCTCTTCTTGAATACGCTGCTTTACTTGCGTTTTTAGTTCAGGAGGGAGAGACATATCATCAATCGGTTCACTTCTCCAGGGTTCGGCACCGCCAAAACCCCCCTCCGGATTATCCTTCCCCTGAACTGGCCCCTCAATCATTTGGGATGGGGGCATAAAGAGAGGCGTAAAGAAGAAAAGGAAAAGAAACACCCCCACGATTCCCAGAACAGAAAAGAAGACACGCATAAAATTCGGTTCCTTTGAGTTTCAAGTGGGTAAAGCTCTCCCATTAGAAAAGCGAGCGGGCCATTCCCCCTTAATAAAGGGGGGCAGGGGGGTTGTTTTAATTTTTCTAATCTCATCCTGAATCGCGACGCATAAACGGGTAGCCGCCGATCTTTCTGCCTTTTAGGTGTGCCCAAAGTAACACTTCTAACAAAACACCCGGCCTTCTGAGTTCTTTTGCTCGTTGTTCTAATCTCGGATTGTATACGATTTTCATAACAACCCCCCTGCCCCCCTTTATTAAGGGGGAATGGCCCACTTAAAATTTCAAAGCGCCATCATGATCAGAGCGCACAGGAGGGGCCGCTCACCCGACGGCCACCGGTTGTTTCCTGCGGAAATCGGAAATGGCGGCCTTAATCGCATCTTCTGCCAGGACGGAGCAGTGGATTTTGACGGGCGGCAGGCTGAGTTCGTTGACGATGTCGGTGTTTTTAATGGTGAAGGCCTCGTCCACGGTTTTCCCCTTGAGCCACTCCGTCGCCAGACTGGAGCTGGCGATGGCACTGCCGCAGCCGAAGGTTTTAAACTTGGCATCTTCGATGACCCCGTCGTTCACCCGCAATTGGAGCTTCATGACGTCTCCACATTCCGGCGCCCCGACAACGCCAGTGCCCACGCTCGGGTCGTTTTTGTCGAGACTCCCCATATTCCTCGGATTCGTATAGTGATCGATGACCTTGTCGCTGTATGACATGTTGTCCTCCTTGTTGTTAATGCGCGGCCCACTGGACGCTCTTTAGATCAATCCCCTCTTTTGCCATCTCGTAGAGAGGCGACATGTCGCGCAAGCGTCGCACCGATTCGATGACCCGCTGACCGACATAATCCACTTCTTCTTCCGTATTGAATCGTCCCAGGCCAAACCGGAGCGATGAATGGGCCAGATCGCTCCCCACCCCCAGGCTGCGGAGCACATACGAAGGCTCCAGCGTCGCCGTCGTGCAGGCCGATCCCGACGAGAGGGCCACCTCTTTTAAGCCCATCAGGAGCGACTCCCCCTCCACGTAGGCAAAACTCATATTTAGATTGTGCGCCAGACGTTCCGTGGGATGCCCGTTGAGATAAACCTCGTCCAACTCCTCCAGAATCCGTCTCTCAAGCCGATCCCGCAGCCGGGTCAGACGCACCGTCTCTTCTGCCATCTCTTTTTCGCAAATTTCACAGGCCGCGCCAAACCCCGCAATCGCCGGCACATTTAGCGTGCCGGAGCGCATTCCCCGTTCGTGCCCGCCGCCATCCATCAGCGGCGCAATCCGCACACGCGGATTTTTGCGGCGCACATAGAGCGCCCCCACCCCCTTGGGGCCGTAGATTTTATGCGCCGTGAACGACATCAGATCAATTCCCATGGCCTGGACATCCACCGGAATTTTTCCAACCCCTTGTGTGGCATCGCAATGAAAGATCACCCCCCGCTCTTTTGCGATTTTTCCGATTTCGGCAACAGGCTGAATAACGCCAATTTCGTTATTGGCCATCATAATGGAAATCAGAATCGTCTTTTCGGTAATGGCCGCCCGCAGCGCAGAAAGATCAATCAATCCATTGGAGTCAACCGTCAGATAGGTGACCGAAAGCCCGACCTTTTCAAGCCGTTTGGCGGTATCCAGAATCGCCTTGTGTTCGGTGGCCACCGTAATGATATGGTTGCCCTTGTCCCGATACATCTCGGCCACCCCTTTGAGGGCCAGATTGTCCGACTCGGTGGCGCCGCTGGTGAAGATGACCTCTTTGGGGTCGCAGTGAATCAATTGCGCAATCTGGCCGCGCGCCCGATCCACCGCCTTTTCCGCTTCCCACCCAAAGGCATGGTTCCGGCTGGCCGCATTCCCGAACTTTTGGGTAAAATAAGGGAGCATGGCCTCCAAGACACGGGGGTCCATCGGCGTGGTGGAATGGTTGTCCATAAAAATCGGAAGTTTTAACATTGTCCCCCCCTTAAGTTCCCTAATAAGCGTGCGTCAATTGCACCAAACCTTCCGGTTCATCCTGTTCATTTTGGTCCGCTTGCTGATACATCTGATCCACTGTAATGCTTTCCAGGAATGCGACAATTTTCCGCTCAATCCGGATCAACGGCCCACGCACCGTACAGTGTTCCATTTGTGAACAATCCTCGTCTTCGCAGCGCACAATTCGGATGGGGCCTTCAATGGCCTGGATGACTTCTCCGATGGTAATGTGAGCGGCGTCCTTCGCTAGGGCATAGCCCCCCTTGGGACCGCTCTTACTTAGAATAATCCCGCTTTTTGCAAGCCGTTGTAGGATTTTTGCAAGCAATTCCAATGGAATATGATATATTTCTGCGATTCTTTTCGTATTGGCGACAAACTGATCTTCCTGGCACGCCATAAAATTGATCGCCATCAGGGCATAATCTGTATTTTTGGTAAGCCTCAACATGACTTCTGATACGCCTTCAGGCGACCCCATCTTTCTGTCTAGCAGAACACAAACAGCACATCTTCAACGTCCATCATATCAGAATCCATGATATCCGACAGATTATATCTGCGATTCATTTAATCGTATATATAGCACTCCCCGAAATCGCATGTCAACTTTTTCGGAACGGCCTGTAGAGAACACGTAAACGGTCCGGTTTCATATCGGAAGATGAGATGGGTTCGCTGTGCTCACGAAAATGCTGTTCCGGAACTGAAAGGGGTAGAAATTATTGACGCGCTCTCGTATGATTACGCTGTTACTGTAATTGCGGACGCGACCTCAATCTGTGTCGTTGGACGCGGTGGGTTCGTCCGGGCGACGTTTTGGGAAGCTTGGAGGGTTATATGAACGCATCTGATTCTATCCGCGTGCTAGAGGATGAAATCCTTCAGCACGACGCAGTGCAGCACCCCTTCCTCAAGCGGTTTGCCTCCGAGCCACTGACGCTGGCCCAAATCCAGACCTTTGGCCTTCAGCACTATCAACTGGTCAAAATTTTCGTCAACTACATGACGAACCTCCTGCCGCGCATTCCCGACCCGGAGGCAGCCGCACTCTTTCGGGTGGTTTTCGACGACGAGTTTGGCCAGCACACCATCTTCCGCAGCCATCCAGCGCTCTATCGCAATTTCCTTCGGAGTCTGGGGTTCGACGACGGGGCGTGGGGGCGGGTGGCGGCGCTTCCTGTGGTGTCGGCGTTTGTTGAGGGCCACATGCGGCTGACGCGGGATGAAGACTTTCTGGTCGGCTTGGGGGCGGTGGGGCCGGGACATGAATTTTCCATCCCGACGATGTTCGGATACCTCGTTTCCGGACTCCAGCGCAACACGCAACTGACCGACGAACAGGTGGAGTATTTCACGCTGCACATTGTCGAAGACAAGGAACATGCCGTCGTCTTCAACAAACTGATTGTTCGCCACACGCAGGATGAGGCGGCTCAGTCTCGCATCCGCGATGGCGCAATGCGCTCTCTGGCCCTGCGCAAAACCTTCTGGGACGGCCTTTCACGGGTGATCTTCCCATGAGATTACCCGTTGTGGAACCGACATGCACCTCCTGATTGACGGCTATAACTTGATCGGGCGACAGGGAGGGCTGCGCGGGGACATTGCAGGCAAGCGCGATCGGCTTCTGGCCGATCTTTCAGAATATCTTCAGATCAAAGATCACGATATTATCGTCGTTTTTGACGGATGGAAATCGGGACATCCGGTCGAATACGAAGAGCGGATCGGCGGCGTCACCATCATCTATTCCCGTCGCGGCGAACAGGCCGACGCCGTCATTGTGCGCCTGGCCGAGACGATGGGCAACACCTGTGCGGTGGTCACTTCCGATCGGGAGGTGCAGCGGTCGGTTGCGCCATTTGATTGCGCCGTCCTCTTTTCGGGTGAGTTTGACCTGCGGTTGCGGCAGGCGCTGTCGGGCGAAGCCGCACCTTTGCCGTCACCGTTGCGTCCAGGCCCCAAGTCGGGGAATCCCGCCCGTCGTCCCAAGTCGGAACGCAAACGGCAATCTCAATTGAGGCGGTTTTAAGGGCTCATCCATGAATAACATCCACAAAAAGGGCAAACGCGTCGCCGAACTCTTCGTGGAGGTTGGCGTGGAGGAGATGCCGTCGGGCGTGATGGCCGACACGCTCCGGCAGTTGCGGGAGACGAGCGAGCGGCGACTTGCTGCCGATGCCCTGCCGTTTGATTCGGTGCAGACCTTCGGGACCCCTCGAAGGCTTATTCTGGTTGTCTTCGCGCTGGCCGCGACGCAGACGACGCGCGCCACGCAGGTGATTGGCCCGCCCAAACGCGCAGCCTTTGACGCCGCAGGTCACCCGACGCCCGCCGCCATCGGCTTTGCCAAATCGCAGGGGGTGGCGGTGGAGGCGCTTGCGGTGATCCAGACGGAAAAGGGGGAATATCTCGCCGTCGAAAAGACGACGCCAGGCCAGCCGACGGCGGCGCGCCTCCCGATCCTGCTTCCCGAAATCCTTGCCAGCCTGACCTTCCCAAAGTCGATGCGCTGGAATGAGACCGCCGTGGCCTTTGCCCGCCCCATCCGGTGGATCGTGGCAATGTACGACGGCCAGCTTGTCCCATTCCAATATGCGGGCGTTGCTTCCGGCGACCTCTCGCGCGGCCACCGCATCCTCTCGCCAAAGCCTTTCCGCGTCACCACGTTCGCCACGTATCAAAAGGAGATGGCGCGGCGACAGGTTGTGATCGACCCAAAAGCCCGCTACGACCAGATTGTTGCCGAGATGGCCGCGCTGGCCGATGCGGCAGGCGGGATCGTGAAGGGGGACGACGACCTGCTCTGGCAGGCGGCATGGACCACGGAGTATCCAAGAGCACTCTGCGGGGCGTTTGACCCCCCGTTTCTGGACTTGCCGCCGGAGGTCATCACCACGGTGATGAAGGAGCATCAGGGCTACTTCCCGCTGTACGAAAACAAAGAAGGCGGGAAACTGCTGCCGGCGTTTATCACGATTGCAAACATTCAGGCCAGCGACATGGATGTGATCCGCCGGGGCAACGAACGGGTCTTGCGCGCCCGCCTGGTGGACGCCCGCTTTTATTACGATCAGGATCGGAAGGTGAAACTGGCCGACCGGGTAGACGCCCTCCGGCAGGTGACGTTTCAGGAAAAACTGGGCACGCTGCACGACAAGATCGAACGGGTGGCTGGGCTGTCTCTTGTCTTGGCGCAAACCGTGCCGAACGCGCCGCCGGAGGCGCTGCTCCGCGCCGCACTCCTTTATAAATGTGACCTGCTGACGGGCGTGGTGCGAGAGTTCCCGTCGCTTCAGGGGGTGATGGGGCGGATTTATGCCCTCCGTGATGGGGAGTCTTCCGATGTGGCCGCCGCCATCGAGGCACATTACCGGCCCCGCTTTGCCGGGGATGTGCTGCCGACCGACCCCGTCGGACGTTACTTGTCGGTTGCCGATAAACTGGACACGATTGTGGGCTGCTTCGGTGTGGGCCTCATCCCCAGCGGTTCCGAAGACCCCTACGCCCTGCGGCGACAGGGGATGGGCGTGGTGCAGATTTTGGCGGTCCGTGGAGTGAAGAATGGCGCGATTATTGCCGCAGCCGTGCAGCAATACGAAAAACAGGACAAGTTTTCCGGTGCGGGGGTGGCCGAGGCGGTGGGCGAATTCCTGAAAGGCCGGATGGCGTCGTGGCTTCAGGCCCGTGACATGCGGCATGATCTGGTTCACGCCGTCTTAAACCGGCCCGGCCTGTCGGCTGCGCAGTTCCCAGACGATCTCTGTGGTACAATGGCGCGCGTCGAGGCCCTGGTTCGGGCCGCAGGGCAGCCCCACTTTGACCGGCTTCTAACCGGGGTAAAACGGGCCAGCCGCATCCTGCCTGCGGGATTTTCCGGCGAGGTCGATCCGGGGTGGATCAAAGACGAGCCGGAGGTGGCGCTCTTTGACGCAGTTGTTGAGGCCGAAACAGCGATAGACCAGGATCAGAAACAGCAGTTCAACGCGGTTTTGCAGACACTGGCGGCGTTGGCGGAGCCGCTGGCTTGCTTCTTCGACGGTGTCTTGGTGATGGCCCCCGACGAGACCCTCCGCCGCAATCGTCTGGGCCTGCTTTTGCGGGTGCGCCGCCTGTTTGACCGCGTCGCCGACTTCTCCAAAATCGAAGGCGGGGGATGACGGCGGATGCGCTCATACGAATCAAACGCGTCGTTCTTGCTGGAAGGTATGCCTTTAGCGAAAAGGCGCGTTTGGAAATGGAGGCGGACGGTCTCGCCGAGATGGACGTCGCCGAGTCGATTCTCAATGCTGTTGCGATTTACAAGAAGATCCGATCACGGAGTCCGTTTCGTCGCGGGACAAGCGAATACCTCTATGTCATTCAAAGCGTCAATCTGGAGGGTTTGGCCATCTACACCAAAGGGAAATTGGTGCGAGAGATGGACGAAGATGTCTACTACTTTCTCGTCTCATCCAAGCGCGCCTTGTAAAGGGTAAGTACTGATGAACATCATACAATGCCCAACGTGTGGCAGTGATCAAATAAAAAAGGTCCGTCGAGATTGGACCAGCACGTATCAAGGCAAGAGATACCGGGTTCCCAATCTGGAATATTATGACTGCCCCGATTGCGGCGAGAAGGTGTATGATCGGCAAGCGATGCAAAAAATCGCGGCCTATTCGCCCGCGTATGCCGGACGGCAGGAGACACCGGTTTGGGTGAACCCTCCCGCAATGGCAGGCTAGGGCCTGCTACTCGCGGGTGCGCCGCCTGTTTGACCGCGTCGCCGACTTCTCCAAAATCGAAGGCGGGGGATGACGGCGCGGCCCGGCCGCTGGGAATAATCGGCGTGCCTGCCGCGTTGCGGCGTCATGATCCATCTGATTAAGGAGTAGAAACATGTTATCACTGGAGTTGCAGCCAGAGACGCTTCTTTTTCCACGTGGCGTGTTTGAAACGGCAGAGACGAAGGAAGACTTGGAAGATTGGCTTGTGTCGCAAAACCCCGCCTTCTTAAAACGAATGCGGAGGGCCAAGCGCAGTGACCTTCAGGGTCATGGCAAGGACTGGTCCCAGGTCAAAGAAGAGCAATGTATCGCGTAATTTTCCTGCCCGATGCGGAAGAATCGTTTAAGAAACTGGACAAATCAATCCGATTAAAAGTTGCCGACAAGATCGACTGGATGCAAGAGAATGCGGATCAAGTCATCCATCATCCGCTCACGTCGTTGCCGGACGATCTTCGGGGGTTATGCCGGATGCGCGTGGGCGATTATCGGGTGCTTTATTGGGTTTATGCTCGACGAAAACAGATTACTGTGTATGGGATTGAGCACAGAAGCCAAGTCTATCGCCCGCTGAAAAGGAAGTGATGAGTAGCGACGTAAGGGCCCCGTTAAGCCCAGGAGATCAATGCTGACCAAACTCCAAATCGAAAACTTTCGCTGTTTTCGCCAGTTGACGGTCGATCCGCTCAAGCGGATTAACCTGATCTGCGGCCAAAACAACAGCGGGAAAACGGCCCTGCTGGAGGCGCTGTTCGCCCTTTTCCAAGATCGAAGGCGGGAGATCGTGAAGATGAATGGGAGGTCCTGATGCAATTTACAATCACAATGGACCGTGATGAAGATGGCGTTTGGATTACCGAATGCCCCTCTATCCCGGGCTGTGTCAGTCAAGGGACAAGCAAGGAAGAGGCGCTAAACAACATTAAAGAAGCGATCCAATCATGTTTAGAGGTCCGCGCTGAACGTGGACTTCCCTTGACGATAGAAACCCGGCAGGTGGCGGTGGTGGTTTAATGCCGCCATTACCGACACTGCGTGGTCGCGATGTGGTTCGAGTTTTTGAAAGGTTCGGATGGAACGTTGTACGACAGGAAGGCAGTCACATTATTATGGTCAAGGTGGGACACATCGCGACACTGTCCATTCCAAACCATAAAGAAGTCGCGAAGGGGACATTGCGCAGCCTCATCCGTTCGTCCGATCTGACTGTCGCCGAATTTACCGAAATATTGAGAACCGTTTAAGGCGCAGACGCCACACCCTATCCAATGCTGACCCGACTCCAAATCGAAAACTTTCGCTGCTTCCGCCAGTTGACGGTCGATCCGCTCAAGCGGATTAACCTGATCTGCGGCCAAAACAACAGCGGGAAAACGGCCCTGCTGGAGGCGTTGTTCGCTCTACCGCGTCCCCAAGAGGGCAGCAAGATGCCTGAATTACTCCACACGTTCCGCGTCCAGTCATCTGGTCCTTCTGCTGAGGATGTGTCTTGCTTGTTTTATGACAAGGACAAAAACGCCATGGTTAACATTACCGGCTGGATGGATCAGTCTCCCATTGGCGTAGAGGTTCGGTACGCCTCACAACCAGAACCATCCGTGGCGTCATCCGATAACACAGCATGGCAACCAAACAGGATCATCATCAACTCAGAGGGCCTATTCCAGAGAACCCATTATTCAGGGGCGGGGTATAAAGTTCGTGTATTTCCAGCGCATTCTTCCAAGCCAGAAGAAGACACGTGGGACTTTAGTAGGGCCATTCTCAAAAAGCAGAAAGATCGGATTGCGAAACTGATGGGCAAAATTGAACCTCGTTTGGTCTCAATTGAAGCGTTGCAGATTGATCGTAATCGCCCTCCGCGACTGTACGCCGACATGGGCTTGAGGGAGATGATTCCGATTACACACCTCGGGCAGGGGTTTGGGCGATTGCTCAACATCTACTCGGGGATTTTGGTGGAAGATGCCAACGTGCTGTTGATCGACGAGATTGAGAACGGCCTTCACCACAGCGTGTTGCCGACGGCGTGGAAAGGGCTGATGGCTGCGGCGCGGGACATCGGCGTCCAAATTTTTGCCACGACCCACAGTTGGGAGTGCATCCGTGCCGCAAACGCGGTGGTCAACGAGGCCGGAGACAGCGACGACTTCCAGGTGATCCGTCTGGACCGCATCGGAGACGACATCAAGTCCACGACCATTGATAAAGAAATGATTGAGACGGCAAAGGAATTCAATCTGGAAATGCGTTAACGGTTAAATGGGTTCTTTGTGCGATGTGATGGGTTGTCGATCCATCAAGCAAAAAGAAGGAGCGGATATGACGCAGGATTTGCAACAGATGTCGGTAAATTGAGGAGTACTGGACATGCAAGCCTATCGGATTGAAACGGTTCTAAAACAAGATGGGATCGTGACCCTCGACAACCTGCCGTTTCAGGCGGGGGAATCGGTTGAAGTGATTGTACTGGTCCAGCAGGCGAGGTCTGGCCACACGGGTGGCTATGCGCTACGGGGCACGCCCATCACATACCTTGATCCCCTGGAACCCGTGGCCCAGGCAGATTGGGAAGCCCTGCGGTGATTGTTTATTTAAGGAGATCTTTTCATGGCGCACGTTAAGATAAAAAGCAGTCGCGTGAAGGCAGCGGTGGCGCAATCCAGCCCCGCAGCGAAGGCCGCAGGGCAAGCTCCCCAGAAGTACGTCTACTATTTTGGGCCGGGGAAGGCCGAGGGCCGGGGCGACATGAAGGAATTGCTGGGCGGAAAAGGGGCGGGGCTGGCCGAGATGACTCGCTTGGGCATTCCGGTGCCGCCGGGGTTTACGATCACCACCGAGGCGTGCGTCCAATTCTTTGCTGCGGGCAACACGTTTCCTGCGGGCATGTGGGAAGAGGGGATGACAGGCTTGCGTCGCGTGGAGAAGGCCACGGGGCAGACCTTCGGCGATCCGACCCATCCCCTGCTCGTCTCCGTCCGCTCCGGCGCGCGCGCCTCCATGCCGGGCATGATGGACACCGTGCTCAATGTCGGCCTCAACGATCAAACGGTCGCAGGATTGATTAAAAAGACGCAAAACGCCCGCTTCGGCTACGACGCCTATCGGCGCTTCATCGCCATGTTCGGCAGCGTGGTCATGGGTGTCAAACGCGAGCACTTCGAGAAGGCGCTGGAAGATAAAAAGGCCGCGCTGAACGTTCATCAGGACACGGATCTATCCGCCGACGCCCTGGCTGATCTGGTGGCGACCTGCAAGAAAATCGTCCTGACCGAGACCGGCGTCCCCTTCCCCGACGATCCCATGACGCAGCTTCGGATGGCCATCACCGCCGTTTTTAGTTCCTGGTGGGGCCAGCGGGCGGCCACCTATCGGCGGCTCAACCACATCCCCGACGCCTGGGGGACGGCGGCGAGCGTGGTGGCGATGGTCTTCGGAAACTTGGGTGAGACCTCCGGCACCGGCGTCGCCTTCACGCGTGATCCGTCCACCGGTCAACGGCGTTTCTTCGGCGAGTTTTTATTTAACGCGCAGGGTGAGGACGTGGTGGCGGGCATCCGCACGCCGCTTCCCATCGACGCGCTGCGAAAGCGGCTTCCTTTGGCCTACCGCGACCTGATGGCAGTCTATAAAAAACTGGAAGCGCACTATCACGACATGCTCGATATTGAGTTCACCATCCAGGACGGCACGCTCTACATGCTTCAGACCCGCGTCGGCAAGCGGACGGCGGCGGCGGCGGTACGGATTGCGGTCGATCTGGTCAAGGAGCAGCAGATCAGCAAAGAGACGGCGCTGCTGCGGATTGACCCGGTGTCGCTGGATCAACTGCTTCACCCCAGGGTCGATCCGAAGGCGACGGCGCAGGTCATTGCCAAAGGGCTTCCGGCCTCGCCGGGGGCCGCCATCGGCACGGTGGTCTTCTCGGCGGAAGCGGCGGAGCGGATGAAGGCGCAGCAGCAGAAGGTGATCCTGGTGCGGGCGGAGACGTCGCCGGAGGACATTGGCGGGATGCACGCTGCAGAAGGAATTCTCACGGCGCGCGGCGGGATGACCTCTCACGCGGCGGTCGTGGCGCGCGGCATGGGCAAGTGCTGCATCGTGGGATGCGGGACGCTGGTGATCGACGAAGCGGCGCGCACCGTGCGGGCGGGGGAGGTCATGGTGCGGGAGGGCGAGACCCTCACGCTCAACGGCTCCACGGGCGAGGTGATCCTGGGTGAAGTCGCCCTGATTGAGCCGACGCTGGGGCCTGCCTTTAAGACGCTGATGTCGTGGGCCGACGCCGCGCGGACGATGAACGTTCGCGCCAACGCCGACACGCCCCGCGACGCCAAAGTGGCGCGCGGCTTCGGCGCCGAGGGGATCGGCCTCTGCCGCACCGAGCACATGTTTTTTGAACCCGACCGGATCAAGGCAGTGCGCGAGATGATCCTCTCCGACGGCATTGAGGGGCGCAAGCGTGCCCTGGAGAAATTACTGCCGATGCAAAAAGGGGATTTCCTGGGCATCTTCCGCGAGATGCGCGGTTTGCCGGTGACCATCCGGCTGCTGGATCCGCCGCTGCACGAATTTCTCCCTCAAACAGACGAAGAGCTGGCGGGGCTTGCGTGCGAGATGGGTGTGTCGATTGAGACCCTGCGCGAGAAGAACCAGAGTCTGCACGAGTTTAATCCGATGCTGGGGCATCGTGGCTGCCGACTGGGGATCACCTTCCCCGAAATCTATCAGATGCAGGTGCAGGCCATTTTTGAGGCCGCCTGTGAGCTGGCCGCGCGGAAGGTGGTGGTAATGCCGGAGGTGATGATTCCGCTGGTGGCCGACACGAGAGAGTTCTCCAAAATGCGCGCCCTCTGCATGGAGACGGCGGACGCAGTGATGACGCGCTACAAACGCCGGGTCGCCTATACCATCGGGACGATGATTGAGCTGCCGCGCGCGGCGGTGGTGGCCGATCAGATTGCAAAAGAGGCCGAGTTTTTCTCGTTTGGCACCAACGACCTCACGCAGACGACCTATGGCCTCTCACGCGACGACGCGGGGCGTTTTTTGCCCGAATATGTTCGGCAGGGGGTTTTCGATCAGGACCCGTTTGTGGCCATCGACCAAGAGGGGGTCGGGGCGCTCATGCAGATGGGGGTCGAGAAGGGCCGCGCCACCCGCGCTGACCTAAAGGTCGGCATTTGCGGCGAGCATGGCGGCGAGCCAAGTTCGGTGGAGTTCTGCCACCGGATCGGCCTCAACTATGTGAGTTGTTCCCCCTTCCGCGTGCCGATTGCGCGCCTGGCCGCAGCACAGGCTGCGATCCGGTCGAAGGCAACGGGGAAGAAGAGCGACCAGGATCATCGCGCCACGGTGTAGTCAGTGGTCAGTGGTCAGTGGTCAGTGGTTAATGGGTAGTTTGATGGCGGATATTCGGGGTTTTCTAAAACATCAGCGGAGTACGCCGGGTCGTCGTCCCGTCGCCGTGCGCGTTCTGGATTGGCAGGAATTTTATGAGCCGATGTCGGACGAAGCGCTGCAAGCGCAGGGGGGACGCTGCATGGACTGCGGCGTCCCCTTTTGCCAATCAGACAGCGGCTGTCCCGTGCAAAATGTGATCCCCGACTGGAACGACCTGGTCCATCGAGATCGCTGGCGGGATGCGCTCAAAGCCCTTCACGCCACCAACAACTTTCCGGAATTCACCGGACGGCTCTGTCCTGCGCCGTGTGAGTCGGCCTGTGTGCTGGGCCTGATTGATCAACCGGTCTCCATCCGCAATATAGAGCAGAGCATCATTGATCGCGGTTTTACCGAGGGCTGGGTCACGCCGCTTCCTCCCGCTCAGGAAACGGGGAAATCGGTGGCCGTTGTCGGTTCCGGACCGGCGGGTCTTGCCGCCGCGCAACAACTGCGCAGATGGGGACATCGGGTGGTGGTCTTTGAAAAGGCCGACCGCATTGGGGGGCTGTTGCGCTATGGCATCCCCGAATTCAAAATGGAAAAATCGGTACTGGATCGTCGCCTGCACCAGATGGAGGCGGAGGGGGTCCTCTTTCAAGCAGGCATGGATGTCACGCCGGATCGACTTCGGGAGTTTGACGCGACCTGTCTTGCGATCGGGGCGATGGTCGGACGCGATCTGCCCATTCCGGGGCGATCCCTGAAGGGCATTCATCTGGCCATGGACTACCTCACACAACAAAACAAGCGTCTGGCGGGAGACGCGGTCGATCCACAAGCGTGCATTACGGCAGAGGGGAAGCGAGTGGTCATTATTGGCGGAGGCGACACCGGTTCGGACTGTCTGGGTACCTGCCATCGTCAGGGCGCAAAGAGCGTTCATCAGTTTGAACTCCTTCCCGAACCGCCGCCGATGCGCGCTGGTTCGACCCCCTGGCCTTTGTGGCCCATGATGCTGCGCAGTTCACATGCCCATGAAGAGGGATGCCATCGGGAGTGGCAACTCTCCACCCTCTCTTTTTCCGGACAGAACGGCCATGTTCAAACCCTTCACGCCGTGCGCGTCGAAATGAGGATCGAAAATGCTCAAACGGCATTTGTCGAAGTCCCGGAAAGCCATCTTGAGATGGAGGCCGACCTGGTGTTGCTGGCCATGGGATTTACGGGACCGGAAAAAACCGGTTTATTGGCCGACCTGGGAGTGGCGCTGGATGCGCGCGGGAATATCCGAGTTGACGAACATCACATGACCCCAATCAAGGGCCTCTTCGCCGCAGGCGATGCCAAACGGGGCGCTTCCCTCATCGTCTGGGCAATCCGTGAGGGCCGCGATGCGGCAGCCGGGATCGACGCCTACCTCAAAAATCGCCCTCAATCCGCTTGACCCTCCTCCTGTCCGTCTCATATTCGGTCTCCTGAAAATCCAATATGAAACCGGACAGATTACGTGTTACAAGACCGGACCGTTTACGTGTTCTCTACAGATATTTGACAAGGCGGAACAACTTCAATAGAATTTTCGCGGTTGTTTATCAGGAGTATCCTTTGCGCGAATTTGGGCGAATCAAGCGGCTTCCGCCGTATGTTTTTAACATCGTCACGACAATGAAAATGGAGGCGCGGCGGCGCGGCGAGGACATCATCGACTTCGGGATGGGCAATCCCGACCAGCCGACCCCCGCCCACATCGTCGAAAAGGCGGTCGAGGCGATGGCTCACGGCAAAAATCATCGCTACTCGGCCTCGAAGGGGATCACCCATCTGCGGATGGCGATCACCGATTGGTACAAACGCAACTATGGCGTGGAACTCGACCCCGAATCTGAGGCCATCGCCACCATCGGCTCCAAAGAAGGGATCTCGCATCTGGCCCTGGCCACCATTGAGCCGGGCGACACGGTGCTCGTCCCCAACCCGACCTATCCCATCCACCCCTACAGCGTGATTATCGCCGGCGGAACGGTCTGCCACATTCCGCTTGCGCCGGGGATCGACTTTTTCGAGGAACTCACCGCCGCCGCTCGCCGCGTCCGCCCCAAGATGCTCATCATCAACTTCCCGCACAATCCGACGACCGAGGTGGTTGATCTCGACTTTTTTAAAAAGGTGGTCGATTTCGCCCGCGAGCACGACATCATCGTGGTGCACGATCTGGCCTACGCCGACCTGGTCTTTGACGGCTATCGCGCGCCGAGCCTACTGGAAGTTCCGGGGGCCAAAGAGGTCGGGGTGGAGTTTTTCACGCTGTCGAAAAGTTACAACATGCCGGGTTGGCGGGTCGGCTTCTGTGTGGGCAACCGCGAGGTCATCGGAGCGCTGACGAAACTAAAGAGCTATCTTGACTATGGCATGTTTCAGCCGATCCAGATTGCGTCGATCATTGCGCTAAATGGGCCACAAGCGTGCGTCGGGGAGATCGTTGCGACCTATCGCAGCCGCCGCGACGTGTTGGTGGATGGCCTCAATCGGATTGGCTGGAAGGTGGAGAAGCCGAAGGCGACGATGTTCGTCTGGGCGCCCATTCCCGACGCCTTCCGCGCGATGGGGTCGCTGGAGTTTTCCAAGAAATTGCTCACCGATGCGAAGGTGGCCGTCTCCCCCGGCATCGGATTTGGCGAGCAGGGGGATCACGCCGTCCGCTTCGCCCTGGTCGAAAACGAGCACCGCACCCGCCAGGCGATCCAGGGCATCCGGAAGATGTTGTCATGAAACGGGAACTTGAAGGCGGTCTTCTAATAGAACGGGGTAGGGAGAGGGCAATGGGGGTTCGGACTCCATCTGAAGCGGAGCAACACAAAGGCCTCTTGGCGGAGGTAGAGAAATGGAGTCCGGAGGACCGCCTTGATTTGATCGGGGCTGTGTGGGACACCCTTCTGTCCGATGACCTTCTGCTTACGCAGGAGGAGAAGGTGCTTTTGGATGAGCGATTGGAAGACCTTCATGTCAATCCCGCAGCGCAGAGTCCTTGGCCTGCGGTGAAGGCACGGCTTGCACAGCGACGGCGATGAAAGCAGATGTCGTCTTCCGGAAAGCGGCGGAGCGGGACGTGGAACGGATTGAAGATTGGTATGAGCGTCGGCGGCCCGGCCTGGGCGATGCATTCCGGGAGGCGCTGGGAGAGGCCGTTGACCAGATTGCTTCCAGGCCCTTGATGTATCCTGCGCTGTATCAGGAAAATCGCCGTGTCTTGCTCCATCGGTTCCCCTACAAACTGTGGTATCGCCTCGAAGGCAAAGGGGTGATTGTGTTGGCGTGTATCCACGGGAAGCGCCGTCCTCAGTATGAAAGGACGAGGCTTCGGCGTCGGCTATCCTGATTTTTCTTCCTCCTATGAAACCCGCAATCAAAGTCGGCCTGATTGGTTTTGGAACGGTGGGTGTCGGCGCCGTCCGAATTCTGATAGAGCAAAAAGACCTCATCCGGCGCCGTCTGGGTTGCGATTTGGACGTGGTACAGATCGCCGATTTGGACCCCAACAGAGACCGTGGCCTCCCCCTCGCCCAGGGGGTACTCACGTCCGATGCGATGAAAGTCGTCCGCAATGCGGACATCGACATCGTTGTGGAGCTGATCGGCGGCATCCATCCTGCTCGCGAGTATATCCTGGAGGCGCTTCGCCGTGGGAAGCCTGTGGTCACCGCCAACAAGGCCCTGCTGGCCCTGCATGGAGAGGAAATTTTTCAGGCGGCACACAAGGCGCAGATGGACCTGGGCTTTGAAGGCAGTGTCTGCGGAGGCATTCCGATTATTCGTGCCATCAAAGAAGGCTTCGCGGCGGAGAACATTTCGGCGCTCTACGGCATTGTCAACGGCACCTGCAATTACATTCTTACGCGCATGGCCGACGACGGGCTGGCCTTCGAGGATGCCCTGGCCGAGGCGCAACGTCTGGGCTATGCCGAGGCCGATCCCACGCTGGATGTGGGCGGCGGCGATTCGGCGCATAAGCTGGCCATCCTGGCAACCCTGGCCTTCGGCGCCCCCGTGGCGCTCAAGGAAATCTACACCGAGGGGGTCGATCATGTGCTGCCAAGCGACATCGCCTATGCCGATGCGTTGGGCTACAAAATCAAGCTGCTGGCCATCGCCAAGCATGAAAACGGAGAGATTGAAGCCCGTGTTCATCCCACGATGATCCCGAAATCGTATCTTCTGGCGACCGTCGGCGGCGTTCACAACGCCGTCTATCTCATGGGCGCGTCGGTGGGTGAATCGCTTTTGTATGGACGCGGTGCGGGCGGGGCGCCGACCGGGTCGGCGGTGGTCTCAGACCTCATCGACATCGCCCGCAACATTCAAAAAGGGGCATCGGGCCGCGTCCCCCCGGCGTCGTTTCAGGCGGACGCGCGCGAGCCACTGCGTATCAAGGAGATGGCCGAGATTGAATGCCGCTACTATCTGCGTTTCATGGTTCAGGACCGGCCCGGCGTGCTCTCTAAAATCTCCGGCGTGCTGGGACGGCATCGGATTGGCATCGCCTCGGTGATTCAGCAGGGGAGGGCGGCGGGCGGAAACGTCCCGCTGGTGATGATGACCTACCGCGCCCGTGAACGCGACATGCAGGCAGCCCTTTCGCGGATCGACCGGATGGGCGAGGTGTCGGTGCCGACGGTGCTGATCCGTGTCGAGGAGAGACATGAATAACCCTCCAGATATTGTTGATGTAAATCAGGATGCGCTGCCGGTAGCCGATGCGTGTGCGAAGCCTATCGCCGTGCGCAGCACTTCCGTGCGAAGCACCGCCGTGTGCAAGCACTGGCCGGGCATCATCGAAGCCTATCGGGACACGCTGCCGGTGACGGATCGGACGCCCATCGTCACGCTGCTGGAGGGCAACACGCCACTGGTTCCTGCTCCGCGCCTCGCTGCGGCCATCGGTGCGCCCATCGATCTTTATCTGAAGTGCGAGGGGGCCAATCCGACCGGATCGTTCAAAGATCGGGGAATGACGCTGGCCATCTCGAAGGCCAAAGAGGCGGGGGCTGCGGCAGTCATTTGCGCCTCCACCGGCAACACGTCGGCGGCGGCTGCGGCCTACGCCGCACGCGGCGGCATGAAGGCGTATGTGCTCATCCCCGAAGGCAAGATCGCCCTGGGGAAGCTGGCGCAGGCGATGATTCATGGGGCACACGTTATTCAGGTGGACGGTAACTTTGACGAGGCGCTCACGCTGGTGCGGCAGGTGGCGGAAGCCTATCCGATCACGTTGGTCAACTCGGTCAATCCCGATCGGCTGGAAGGTCAGAAGACGGCGGCCTTTGAGGTCTGCGACCAACTGGGAGGGGCGCCGACCTATCATTTTCTGCCGGTGGGCAATGCGGGCAACATTACGGCCTACTGGCGTGGATATGTGGAATATCACAAGGCGGGCCGGATTGCGGCGTGCCCGAAAATGATTGGTTTTCAGGCGGCGGGGGCGGCCCCCATTGTGCTGGGCCATGTGGTCGAAAAGCCGCAGACGGTGGCCACGGCCATCCGTATCGGTAATCCGGCCAGTTGGCAAGGGGCGCTGGCTGCGGTCTCTGAATCCGGCGGACAGATCGGAATGGTCCCCGACGAGGAAATTATCGCGGCATATCGAATGATCGCGGGTACCGAGGGCATATTTTGCGAACCGGCCTCGGCGGCCAGCGTCGCGGGCGTTATCAAATTAAACCAAGAAGGCGTATTCCAGTCGGGCGATGTGGTGGTCTGCACGCTGACGGGCCACGGCCTGAAGGATGCCGCCTTCGCCATCGAACGCGCGCCGCAGCCCGCCACCATCCGAGCGCGGCTCGAAGACGTCCTGCGGGTGATCGGGGTTTAGTCTCCATAGATATTCCATAAATAACATATTAGTAATTATAATAATCAATATAATACAACAATATACGAATATATATTAATTTTTTAAAAAAATATTGATGGAGAGATACACCCGTGCTAAATCTGTCTCCCGTCCATCTAATAACTGGTTAGCACCATGCCATGAACACGGACATACGAAAAATCGACGGTCTTAAGCTTTACTTTCCTTACTTGGACTCCAAGCAAGGACATGTCTGCTCAATACGCAGTCAGATTTCATGGATCACGCTTTATTCGTTGTTTTTCTACAGAATCATTCTCCCACCACAAAGCCTGTTTTCAGGCCAGTTTGCATTGCAAAACTTGGCTGATCTGCATAATATTCCATTACTTAGAAGTTTAGTTGAGAGTGGCGCACTCATTACAACTACTACCGACAATAACGTCAGAGACTTGCCTGATCTTTTCGAGAGTTACTGGATCACACGCAATAGTGGGTTTTGATGATTTTCGTGGTACCCCTTACAGGACGACGGACGACGGGGGCCATGCGCTCACGCAACCGCATAGGTCTTGAGGGCCTCTTCCGACATGGCGGCCAGTCGCGCCCACTCGGCATCGTACTTGCCACTTTGAATTTCGCTGATACGGGTTTCGAGTGCGGAGGGTTTTTCGCTCAAAAAGGCGCCCTGCATTCGGCGGGCATAGAGGCCAATCTGGTTTGAAGAAATCTCGGCGATGCAGACGGGAACACACAGGCTGCACATGACGCAGGGAAGGAAGAGATCGGAGGCGGCCTTAAAGTCACCGAAGGCCGCCTTCCAGATGCCGGTTCGGACGTCAATCTCTTGGGGACAGGCCTCGGTGCAGGCGTTGCAATTTCGGCAGAGGGCGGCCTCCGGGAAATACTGAAACAATTCCTGTTTCGGGTCGGAAATCGCTTCAATTTTATAGATCGGTTTATGTACGGGGAAAGCGGGAGAGAACGAAAAAGAGATGCCTTCCTGCACGATGATCTGACAAGCCAAACCCGACTTTAGTTCATGGCTGTCTGGCGTTCGATAGTAGGTCGCACAGGCCCCGCAGACACCCCCCAGACAACCAATGCCGCGAGTGATTTCGTGGCCCGTGTGCCACATCGCCTGAACCAGCGTGATCCCCGGCGGCACCTGATAGCGCTTTCCCATAATCTCGACGGTCACCCCACCCGCCGTTTCCGTGCTAGACATGAACCCCCTCTCCGACGCTCAGCGCGTTGAGGGCGGAACCGGCGGCAAACCAGCCGATCTGCTGTGCGGTGAGGCTGTGGCGGGTCTCGACAGGGATCGTTCGGCCATCGGCCTTATGCAGAACGACGGTCACCGGCTGTCCTGGCGCCAATTGTGCGAGGCCCGTGACACTCACCCGATCTGTCTGATCGAACGACGCCCAGTCGTCGGGCTTCGCAAAGATCAGCGGCAACACCCCCTGCTTTTTCAGATTGGTCTCGTGGATGCGGGCGAAGCTGCGGGTGATGACCACTTTCACGCCCAGATAGCGCGGCGACATGGCAGCGTGTTCTCGGGAACTCCCCTCGCCATAATTTTCGTCGCCGATGACAACCGACCCCACCCCTTTGGCTCGATAATCCCGCGCCACCGCTGCGGGCGTCTGGTTGGCGTCGCCGGTGAGCACGTTATTGGCCTTGCCCGCTTCCGGCGCGAAGGCATTGTGGGCGCCCAGGAAGGCGTTGTCACTGATTTTATCCAGATGGCCCCGATAGCTCAGCCACGGCCCGGCGGGGGAGATATGGTCGGTCGTACACTTGCCTTTGGCCTTCAGCAGGATCGGCAGCCGGTCAAAATCGGCCCCGTCCCATTTTGGAAACGGCGCAAGAAGGGCAATCCGCTCGCTGTTGGGCGGCAGATCAACCGTGAGCGCGCTGCCATCCGCAGCAGGAGGAATCAGGCCCTCTTCTCCCGTGGCAAAACCGCTGGCGGGCAACTCCTCGCCGCGGGGTGGCTCAAAGCGGATGGTCGTTCCATCTGCAGCCTGCAACGTGTCGGTCATCGGGTTAAATGTGAGGTCGCCTGCGAAGGCCATCGCCGTCACCATCTCCGGGCTGCTTAAAAATGAGAGGGTCTCGGCGATGCCGTCGTTGCGGCCCGGAAAGTTGCGATTAAACGAGCTGATGATGGAATTTTTCTCTCCCTTTTGCACGTCGGTGCGCTTCCACTGGCCGATGCACGGCCCGCAGGCGTTGGCGAGGACGGTCCCGCCCATCTTCTGGAAGGTGTCCATGACGCCGTCGCGCTTGATCGTCTGGAAGATGCGATCCGAGCCGGGCGTGACCAGGAACGGCACTTTCGCTTTGAGCCCGGCCTTGAGCCCCTGCATGGCGATGTGGGCGGCGCGCCGCATGTCCTCGTAGGAGGAGTTGGTGCAGGAGCCGATGAGAGCGGCCTTGAGGTTGGCCGGCCAGCCGTTCGCCTTGACCTCCGCGGCGAGCTTGCTGATAGAACGCGCGCGGTCGGGAGAGTGCGGGCCGACGATGTGGGGCTCCAGGGTCGAGAGATCGATCTCCACGATCTCGTCGAAGAACTTCTCCGGGGCCGCGTGGACCTCGGGGTCGGCCACCAGGTGCTCCCGGTATTGCCGGGCCAGCTTCGCGATGTCGGCCCGGTCCGTGACCTCGAGATACGCCGCCATGCGGTCGTCGAAGGGGAAGACGGACGTGGTCGCGCCGAGCTCGGCGCCCATCTTGCAGATGGTCCCCTTCCCCGTCGCGCTGATGGACTCGGCCCCGGGGCCGAAGTACTCGAGGATCTTGTTGGTGCCGCCCTTGACGGTCAGCACCCCGCAGAGGTAGGTGATGACGTCCTTCGCCGTCGTCCAGCCGGAAAGCTTCCCCGCTAGCTTCACCCCGATCAGCTTCGGGTGGAGCACTTCCCACGCGAGCCCCGCCATGACCTCGCCGCAGTCGGCCCCGCCGACCCCGATCGCCAGCATCCCGAGGCCGCCGCCGTTGGGCGTGTGGGAGTCGGCGCCGATCATGAGCCCGCCGGGGAAGGCGTAGTTCTCGAGCACGACCTGGTGGATGATGCCGGAGCCGGGCTTCCAGAAGCCGATCCCGTACTTCTTC
>CAZQIT010000030.1:0-3126 GCA_964592995.1 uncultured Nitrospirota bacterium
ACGCCAGGGCGTCCCGCAACGTCATGAGAAGGGTCTCTAGCGCCAACTGTCGATTGATGTTGCGTGTCCGTGCCTTGCGGATTTCCTGAATCCTGGCCAGAAATTTTCCGGTCTCGTGGGAATTCATTCGCTTTGCCCACCGCTTGACCTCCTCGCACCGCCAGGAATAGACCAGCCAGTCAGAATTCAGCTCCGTCGCCACAGCCTGCACAACCAGTACATCCCGAAACCATCCCGAAAGATAAGAAAGACTGGCGTCCATCGCCAGATCGTCCTCGGCATGGCGCTTGGCCGCCTCGAACAGACGATCGTACGCCTGAAGGGTCTCCTCGGCCACCAGGGCGTACAGCGCCGCCTCTCTTTGCCGTGCGATGTCTATTTCCAGGGCAAGGGCCGCACCAATACGCCCCCCCGTGAGGGAGACCACCAGCCGAGATTCCTGCGTTGTCCATCCCTTCCTCTCCATCAGAAATGTTTCGATCACCGAATAAGCGGGTGGGTGAAAGGCCACCTTCTGACAGCGCGAAAGGATCGTCTCTGGCAGGGATGAGGGCCGGGATGCGATCAGGATCAGCAGGGCGTAGGGGGGAGGTTCTTCCAAGGTTTTAAGTAGACCGTTGGCCGCAGCCTGATTCATCTTGTCTGCATCATCAATCAGGATCAGCTTTTTCCCACCCTCTATTCCACCCCCTGTTCCACCCTCTAGGGGCCCAAACACGATATGCTCCTGAATCTGACGAATCTGATCAATCTTGATGAAGTTGCCATCCGGCTCCACAACAGAAAAATCAGGGTGGTTCCCACTGGCCATTTTCCGGCAGGAAAGACAGGCCCCACAAGGTTCAATCAACGAGGGCATCCGAACCCTGTTTTGACAAAGCAGGGTTTGCGAAAAGGTCATGGCTGCCATTTTTTTGCCAATCCCCGAATCGCCCATAAAAAGCATCGCATGGGGCGCGCAGCCCGTGCGTAAAATGGACTGCAACACCCCAATAGCGCCCGGATGTCCGATAATCTCACGAAAGGATGGCATCAATGCTCTTGCGAATGGCGTGGAATACGGTTTCAATACGGTCATTGGCGTTGACGACCTGAATTCGACACCGATTTTGTCGGGCCAGTCGAAGATAGCCCTTCCGCACCGCCTGGTGAAAGACGACGGTTTCCTGGTCAAACCGGTTCATCTCTCCCCGATAGGGAAGTCGAGACAGAGAGATCGGGACATCCAGATCAAGCAGGAAGGTCAAATCAGGTTGAAAGCCTTGCAGCGCCGCCGTGGTCCACCGCTTCACCCACCCCACAGGCAACCCCCTCCCATCACCCTGGTAGGCAATTGTAGCGTCAGAGAAGCGGTCGCAGAGGACAATTTTGCCTTCCGCCAACGCCGGTGCGATCATCTCGGTCACATGCTGGATGCGTCCAGCCAAATAGAGCATCATTTCGCATCGGGGATCAATTTTCGCCGACCGGCCATCTAACAGGAGAGATCGGATGCGCTCGCAAAGTTCCGTGCCGCCCGGTTCGCGCGTGCGGACTACGGCGTGCCCGATATTTTTGAGGTGCGCTTCCAGCAGGACAATCTGAGTGCTCTTTCCGCTCCCTTCAATCCCTTCAAATGTAATAAAAAAACCGTTCATGAGCGGATGCGCCGTCGTTGCGAGTGAGTGGCGTTCGTCTGGGATTAGGACGGGATCGACGGGAGTTACCGGGGGCGCTCCACAAGGGCGCGCTCCACCTCTCGGCTAAACAGATCGTAGGGAATGGCCCCTTCAATCTTGCGTCCATTTACAAAAAAGGTGGGGGTTGCGCGGACCTGCCGACGGAGTCCTTCGTTGAAATCGTTCCGAACGAGGGTCTCCAGCGTTCGATCCTCAAGATCGGCCTTAAAAGCCTTCATGTCCAGCCCCAGGCGGCCCGCATAGCTCAGGAGGTCAGAATAGGAGACCCGCCGCATATTTTCAAACACCAGGTCGTGCATCTCCCAGAAGCGGCCCTGTTTGCCCGCCGCCAGCGTTGCGACATGCACCAACATCGCCTTCGGGTGCGACTCCAAGACGGGAAAGTGCCGAAAAACCAGCTTCACCTTGCCAGGATAGGCCTCCATAATTTTTTTCAACGTGGGGACGGCGCGTCCGCAGAAGGGACACTGAAAGTCGGAAAACTCTTCGATGGTGACGACGGCATCGGGGTTGCCACGCACCGGCGATGCCAAGCTGGGCTTGGACGCAGTCGCCTCTTTGGCCTCCACAACCGTCTGCACACTTAGCGCAATCAGGACGCCGACCCCCAAAAACCCCAAGCGCCGCAGGAACCCTTTTCGCATTGCACGTTCTCCCTGAAAATGAAGACTTGATCCTGTGATATTGTTCCCCACAGCCTTCCAAAGAGACGGTCAGATCGTCCTCTGAGCGTCAACGCTCGGAGGGCAACCCACTGATTCGGACCCGGCGATGTTCCACGTGGAACAATCCGGCAGGGCCGACCTACGGGGACATGCGCAGGCGCTCCACCACTTCGCCCTGCAGGAGATGTCGTTCGATGACCTCCATGGCGTCATCACGGGTTTTCAGCGTATACCAGACGCCTTCCGGGTAGACAACGACAGAAGGCCCGTTGGCGCAGGCATCCAAACACCCTGCCGCATTGGCCCGAACCGTCCCTTTCAGACCTCTCTTATGTAGCGCTTCCTTCAAAAAGTCTCGAATCTCTTCCGATCCCTTAGACGCACAACAGCCCCGAGGATCACCTTGGGGCCGCCTGTTCGTGCAAATAAAGAGATGATGTTTGTAGTGGGGCATACAACGAGACGGCCTAGGGACTGTTCCTTTGGAGTCAAGACGGCGTCATGCTAACCCCATCGGCGGGAGCGTGTCAAGGAAAACCATGTCAATGCCAGGGCTACCTCATGAAAAATAAAAAGACCTAGACGTGATGCACTCGTAAAAAATAAGTCCACGGAATTCAGGTTAAAAATGCCTTCAAAAACATGGTATTTGCTTGTATTTAAAGGTGTTTTATGGTATAAATCGGCTTCGTTCAACACCGGATGAAGGAGCCTTTATGATCTATACCAAAGACCACAAAACCCTCGACATGTTCGATCCGCTTCCCTTCCTCGGCCCCAAG
>CAZQIT010000031.1:0-4947 GCA_964592995.1 uncultured Nitrospirota bacterium
CTTCTCAAGAAATATGATTTACAAGTATATGATTCTAAGCAACTAATTTGCTTATGTTTCCATGCCTCGCCTAGCCGCTGGCGCGGGAATCCGCTCAGCTCGTCGAGGGGGTTAGGACTTGTCACGCTATTGATGACGCACTACCCTCGTCAGGCTTGATGAGAAGACTGGGGAGTTCGTCCGTGTCGGCGGGATCGCCGGGACGTTTAGGAAAATGATGGGCGAGCAGATCGCCGCAAGCCGTTATGGCCTCACAAAATGCCGTGCACGTTTGGTGTCTTTTTATCCCCGACACGATTTGCCCCACCAGACCCTCCCAGGTTTGGGGAGGCACCTTTTTATGAATGCCGACGTCGGCGACGACCCATACGCGACGTTCCAGAAGCGAGACAAAAATCAGAATACCTGTTCTGGCCCTTGTCTCGTGCAAACGGTGCTCAAAAAACGCCCCTTCCGCCCGTCTCCGGACGGTGTCTGCGATCAACGCGTCGGGAACAAGATGCAGCCAGAGGGCTTCTGTTTTCCGGGCAAGCATGAGGCCAGCCAGGAAGGTGAGCATCTCCAAGGCCAGCATCTGCACGGCGCTGGTTTGGGGTCGGAACACCACCCATAAAAGGGCAACAAGAAACATCAGGAGAAGACTCGCGGTGAGCGGGAACGCGGTGTACGCGCCGCTCCGATCCACGATCATGGGGACGACCTCGCCCACAGAGCGCTCCTCCGCCTTGACCACCGCCTGCCGAAGGCGCTCCCGCTCGGTCTCTGTAAAAAAGGTTTCTGCCCGATTCATATCACCACTGTCCCGAAGCGCCGCCGCCACCAAAACTGCCGCCCCCGCCGGAGAAGCCTCCGCCAGAGCCTCCCCATCCACCCCCAAACCCGCCGCTTCTGGGCGACCAACCCGACGAACCCGATAGGCCATATCCACCGCCGGAGAAAGGCCCGCGAACGGAAGAGGTCCGAAAGAACATGGGGAGAAGGATTCCCCCTGCCAGGCCGGCGAACGCGCCGACCAGGAACATCCCGGCGGTTGATCCCACCACGCCTCCGATGAGTGTCCCGACGGCGCCTCCGGCATAAACCGGCAGGGCCGAAAGAAAAGAGGCAAAGAGAACCAGCAGGATAATGCCGATGGGGAGGAGGTCCGACATCGCCGGACTCTTTTTTCTCTGTGGTGCAGCCCGATTCCCTTCCTCTTTCAGGGCGGTGTGGATGGCCCGAACGCCGTCCTGTAGGCCACGGGCGTAATCGCCGTTCTTGAAATGAGGACCGATGACCCCGTGGAGGATAGCGCTGCTTTCTGCGTCGGTCAATGCGCCCTCCAGCCCATAGCCGACTTCGATGCGCATTTGGTGCTCGGCTTGGGCGATCAGGAGCAGGACGCCGTTGTTTTTCTTGTTTTGGCCCAGCCCCCATGCGCGTGCGACGCGAATGGAGAACTCCTCCAGCACCTCACCCTCCAGTCCCGGCAGGGTCAGTATGACCACTTGATCGCCGGTGACGGACTCTTGGGCCTCAAGCTCCGCCCCCAGAGATTGCATCTCCGAAGCCGTCAGAAGATGGGCGTAGTCATTGACGCGAGCGGTGAGGGCAGGAGACTCCAGGGCATGGGAGGGTGCGGAAAAAACAAAGAGAAAGAATACCGCGAGACCGCCGCAGCGTCGCATGATCATAAACGCAGCCTTTGTAGTGTGCCCAACGCTTCTCTACAGTTGCCATTTGCCCCCAACCCCCCCCCTCAATCCCCCCTTGTCAGGGGGGAAGCATGTCTCGTCCCGTTCTCCCCCTGATAAGGGGGAGTGAGAGGGGGTTAGGAATTGTCACTCTATATTATGACGCACTGGGCTAGAACTTCACCTTGGGCGGCTCTTGAACGGCCTTATCCACGGTGAAGTTTTCTCGGACCTTCAGGTCGAGGACGTACTTTGCCATCAGATTGTTTGGGAAGGAACGAACGCTCGTATTATACTCCCGTACGGTACCGATGTAGTCGCGCCGGGCCACGGCAATGCGGTTTTCGGTACCCTCCAGTTGCGCCTGGAGGGAGAGGAAGTTTTGGTTGGATTTCACTTCCGGATAGCGCTCCACCACCACCATCAGGCGAGAGAGGGCGCTGGAAAGTCCGGACTGGGCCGCTTCAAATTTCTTAAACGCTTCCGGGTTTTGCACGGTTTCAGGCGAGAGCATCACCTGGCCCACCTTGGATCGTGCCTCCACGACGGCCGTGAGCACCCCCTTTTCTTGCGCGGCAAATCCCTTGACCGTTTCTACGAGATTTGGAATCAGGTCAAACCTGCGCTGATATTGGTTTTCGACCTCGGACCACCCGGCCTTCACCCCTTCATCCAGCGCCTGAAGCGAATTGTAGCCGCAGCCGCCCGTGCCCAAAAGCAGAACCATTAGGACAAGTCGTAATCCGTGCATGTCTCCTCCTATTTGGGCCAAATCAGGGAAAACTCGGCCGCACTGAACCCAACCGTCACCTTTTTCCCATCGGTCACAATCGGCCGTTTGATCAATCGGCCGTTTTCGGACAACATCCGAATAACATCCTGCTCCGAAAGACGTGCCACTTTTTCTTTCATGTTTTCTTCCCTGTACGCTGTGCCGCTGCGATTCAAAAAATCCGTGTAAGGGCGGCCGCTTTTTTGAATAAAATCGGCCAACAGGCTCGCAGACGGAGGATGGGTCGTGATGTCCGTCTCATCCAGGGTGTAGCCCTGCTCAATGAGGCGCTGCTTCGCCTTGACGCACGTGCTACAGCGGGCATAGTGAAAAAAAGCCAGATTTTTCGGGGCGGGTTTACGTTCCATTAGAGTCTTCTTATGCCGTGAGGCCCCTCCATGTCAACCGGGATGCGACACGACGGCCCGCCGTCTCCATAAAAAGTAGGCAACCGTAGGATTCGGGCGTATTTCATATAAAATTACTACTATTTTAGCATTGACTTACTTTTTAAAACCATGTAGCATCATCCTAAATAAGGAGGTGATTTGTGGACACATCATCCGTCAACTGGGGAGAGATCTATTACATCCTGCATCGGAGCGCCGGTCAGCCCGCAGCGGAATTGGCCCTCCAGGGCATCGACACGCTTCCCATCGAAGTCGTACCTGCCGACCGAGAATTAACCCGTCTTGCCGCCCAGTTCAAGGTCTCAAATAGAATGTCCTACGCCGATTGTTTTGTGGCCGCCCTGGCAAAAACAAAAAAGGTGTCTACGATGACAACGCGATCAGGCATGGTTACGTCGCGTTCCAATTGTTCCTCTGTGAGTTGAAACGGTGATACAGGGTAGCGTTCCAATGCAAGCAAGAACGCCACCCGTGACATTCCCGCTAACTGTGCTGCCCGTCCCGAGGATAGTTTGCCCATTTCAAACAGTTTGACGGCCGCCGCCAAAAGCAACTCACGCTCTACGGTCTGTGGCGTTTCCTTCAGACTAATAAGCACTTCCTCTGGAACATTTACTTGAATCGCATTCATTCCATTCATTTCCAGACAAATCTATTATTTTATTATACCCGTTGTGTTGTTAGGCGTGGTCCATACCCACGAGTCGCATATCTGCCTTAACGGGTAGCGTAAACAGTTCACTCCGCAGTAGGCGTGTTGAGAAAAACAACACCTCTTAAGTTCTCGACTTCACCTGTATTGGGGGTTGAGCCGTGCGACAACTTCGTCTCCAATCGCAGTTCCGCTCCCTCTCGGCAAAATTTCCCTCTCACGGCTCTGGAAAAGTCATATTCACGTTTCATCGTTTACTTCCTTTCATATTGTTTGAGCTTCCGCATCAAGAAATACCGTCGCGGCACGTTCAAGCGGCACGTTCAAAGGGAATGCCATGTTTTTTGGCATTCTGATGGGCTTTTTTACAGCGTCCCACTCAAGTAGCTCTAAAAGTGCCTCTAACCCATGTCAACAAAATAGACATGGCCCTACGGGTTTACTTTCTTCTGCAAAATAAGAGATTTTATTTCCCCAATAAATCTCTTATTTTGCGAAATTCCACCCTCGCCTCATCAAATTGGCCCATATCCCTCAATACAGCACCAAGGTTTTCATGGATCTCTGGGTTATTTGGATGGAGACTAACATCTTCACGACACTTCTCCTGTAGGGATTGTGGTATTTTGTCTGTCGCCTCGGCCGATTTATTGCGTTTACACAATGCAGAATCAAGGTTTTTTGTGAAAATCTGCATCCTTCGAATTAAGTGCAATGGCTTCGCGATATTCCTCATCTGCCTCTGTGTAGCGTCTCTTTTCAGAGTTGTAAAAAAACAATTAGGACAATCAAAATCTCCTGGGTTATTTGAGCGATATCTAGCATTCTTGGCATCTTCTTTTTCTTCTTCGCGTTCTCTTTCTCTTCGTTCTTCTATTTCATCTTCACGTTCTCGTTGCCGTTGCCCTTCGCGCTCTTCTTCCTTCTTGCCCCCCCATTATAATCTATCCTGACGGTCTTCTCTTTCTCCGTGGCTCTCCCAACCGTAGCGCATGAAGAGAACCGGCACGACAATCAGATTCAGCAGGGTTGATGTGAAGAGGCCACCGAGAATCACATGGGCCAATGGCCGCCCCAACTCCTTGCCGGTCAACTCTCCAATGACAAGCGGAACCAAGCCGAGCGCGGTCGTCATCGCCGTCACCAGAACGGGGGCAAGCCGATCTTTCGAGCCTTCAATAACAATTTCCCGCAGGGGTCGCACCCCTCGCAGGGGCAACGTGCCCTGCGAGGGTCGCACCCCTTCTTTTGATTCCCCCTCTGCTTGAAGTTGCTGATAGTGGCTGATCATCGCGGCCTGCAACATTGCTCTGAATGACGATCCGTCGCTGAACCTTCTCCCGATTGATGAAGTACGGACGATTCTCAATTTGCAAATCGGCAATCGCAGAAAGAGGAATCTTTCCGCCGCCGGGGGTATCAATCAAAACCGTTTTCATT
>CAZQIT010000032.1:0-5022 GCA_964592995.1 uncultured Nitrospirota bacterium
CCGCCTGCATCTTTTTCACGCGCTCAAATTCATAATACCCTTTTGGGTTATCGTCATCGGCGGTGCGTTCGCCGTCGATGACGGGAAGCAGCCCGCCCGCTTCGAGCATCTTCATCATCATCGAAGTACCCGATCGCGGCAGACCGGAAACGACGTAAATGGTCTTATCCTGTTTTTTGAAAAAATCGAACAATTTGTTCACCACTGTTTCATGGAACGGGGAAGATCACAGTCGTCAGTCGATAACAGAGAGCATCTCCAAGCTGACGCTGACGCACTCTAAATCATGTGCATCGCCAACACAATCCCCCCATAAAGAGGGGGGGGCGCATACATGGGGTGCAGGGAAGGGCCGGCGACTTGAACGGGCGTTCGGTTTGTGAGAAAATTCCCCGCCTGTGGCCCTTCCAGGCAGCAGCTTTTGTGGACAGCAATACACTTTGCACACCTGCCAACATCGGTGATTTTAACAGCCGCAAAGTGGCGTTGTGTGATCCCCTCGAAGAGGCCGCGCCTCTCGCAGGGCGACTTGATCCTCTCTAATAATGGATACGATTCTGGACAGTTTGAATCCTTCACAGCGGGAGGCCGTTCTCCATACGGAGGGGCCTCTGCTGGTGTTGGCGGGCGCGGGTAGCGGAAAGACGCGTGTGATTGTCCACCGCATCGCCCATCTGATTGAGACGCAGGGGGTTTCACCCCACGCCATTCTGGCAATGACATTCACCAACAAAGCGGCTGCAGAAATGCGGGAACGTGTGGCGCGGCTGATTTCTCCGGAGGGCGTCCGGGGCCTTTCCATGTCCACTTTCCACGCCACCTGCCTGAAAATACTCCGCCTGCACATCCACCATTTGGGATATCACAATACCTTTGTGGTCTATGATTCGGCGGATCAGGTGGCGCTGGTGAAGTCGTGCGCCGAGTCCCTTTTGGTGAACGTGGATTTATATCCGGCGGTTCAGTTGGCCAAACGGATCAGTCAGCTCAAACAGCGGTTGACGACGCCGGAGCAATATGCCCAAAATGCGCCAGGGTTTGGCCCGGAGGCAAAACTCGCGGGGGTCTATCGCCTCTATCAGGAGAGGCTGCTCACGCTTCAGGGGGTCGATTTTGACGATCTGATCGCGTTGGTGATTCGTCTGTTCGAGTCCGTGCCGGAGGTCCTTGCACGGTACCGCAGACAGTTTCACTACATGATGGTGGATGAATATCAGGACACTAATCATGCCCAGTACAGACTGATCCAGTTTTTGACGTCCGAACGACGCAATCTCTGCGTGGTGGGGGATGACGATCAATCTATTTATGCCTTTCGCGGCGCGGACGTGGGCAACATCCTGGAGTTTGAACGGGACTTTCCCGAAGCCAAAGTGGTGCTGTTGGGACAGAATTATCGCTCGACCCGTTCGATTCTGGCTGCGGCCACGGGGGTGATCGAGAACAACCGCCGCCGCAAATCCAAGACCCTTTGGACGGAAAATGAGGCGGGAGCGCCCGTGACATGGGGTCGTGTGAATGACGAGGAAGAGGAGGGTCTCTTTATCCGGGAGGCCATTCGGACGCTGCGGGACACGGAGCGCCGCCCGTTATCGGATTTCTGTATTCTCTATCGCACCCATGCCCAGTCGCGGGTCATCGAAGAGACGCTCCGCAGCGGCGGCCTCCCCTACTCCGTGTTTGGCGGCCTGCGATTTTATGATCGCCGGGAGATCAAAGACCTGGTGGCCTATCTGCGGCTGATTGTCGCGCCGGAAGATGCGGTCAGTCTGCGGCGCATTATCAATGTGCCGGTACGGGGGATCGGGTCTGTGACGGTCGGCCGGCTTCTGGCCTTTTCCGAATCGCAATCCTGCTCGCTCTACGAGGCGGTGGGACTGGCGTCGGGCCGCATGGCCTGCGAGGGGCGTGGCCCTTTTCAACTTGTGGAAGCCTGTGGATTGTCTACTGCCGCAAAACGGGCAACGGGCGCCTTTTATGAAACGATGGAATCGCTGCGCGCGGCATCGACCCATGCGCCGGGGATTGCGTCGCTGATTCGCGCCGTGATCGACGCGATCCACTATCTGGACGCAGTGCGGCAGGAGGATGAAACAGAGCCGGAAAAAAATAGCCGGATCGAAAATGTCATGGAACTGGTCTCTGCGGCGGAAAAGTTTGAGGCTTCGCTGCAAGGGCTTTCGATGACCCACGCGCCGGGCGTCACGCCGGCCAGGGAGACGTTGACCCTTTTTCTGGATCAGATTGCCCTGGTGGCGGGGAGCGATGAACCGACAGCGGGTGGCCGGGTAGAGCCGGGGACCGGATGGGTGACGTTGATGACCCTCCATTCTGCAAAAGGGCTGGAATTCCCGGTCGTCTTTTTGACGGGTCTGGAGGAGGGGCTTTTCCCGCATTCTCGCGCCTTGACCGATGTGAAGGAGTTGGAGGAAGAACGCAGGCTTTTTTATGTCGGGATGACCCGCGCGCGGGAGCGACTCTATCTGATGAGCGCCGCGCAACGGACGATGTATGGCGCGCCTCACTGGAATCCCCCCTCCCGCTTTATACGGGAGTTGCCTGCGGATGTGGTCATGCCGTATCATTGGGAATCTGCGGGCAAGTCTGCGGGCAAGTCTGTGGACAAGTCCGTGGAGATATCTCGGCGTCCAATGCGTCAGACACAGCCGATACCCCCGATGCGATCGGCAGTTCAAGGGCTTGCAAGTGGATCGGAGGAGACGCAGGCCCCTGCGGTCTCTGCCGCAGTCTCTGGGGCATTCCGTGTGGGCGCGAGGGTGCGACATCCCCTCTTTGGCGTGGGGCAGGTGCAACGGTGTGACGGCGCTGGGGCGCAGGCCAGGGTCACGGTCACCTTTGCGGCCGTGGGGACGAAAAAGCTTTCGCTGGAACATGCAAAACTTTCGCATCTGTAGGGTGGTCAACCGGTGCTCACATGATGGGAGAAGACGTTAAAAAGGGTGGATTTGGGATGAAGCGGATGCGGCGTGGAATTGGACTTTTGAATTTGGTTTACACCCTGGCGCGATGCTCAGCAACATTATTGGGAATCCTGTTACTAACCGGTTGTGGCGGAGGGGGAGGGGGCGATAATACACCGGCTCCACCCGCCCCGACGACAGGAACCGCCTCTGGAAAGCTGATTGTTCCTCCGAATAATACGGTGGAAGTGGAACCCAATGACGCGATTACTCAAGCCCAGGCCGTTTCGGACAGCTTAACGGTTTCGGGACATGCGACACAAACCGATCCGGGCTTTACCCTCCCGGGTACAAACGGGGTGAAGATAGAAGATTTATACAGTTTGAGTGCGTCCGGGCGAGTCCGTATCACCCTCAACATCGCAGCCGATGATCTCAATACAACCGATCTGGATTTGTTCCTGATGGACAGTTCAGGGAATCTCCTTGACGCTTCGGATGGGTTTGTCTCAACAGAGTTTTTAGAAACATCTTGGGCCGGCAACTTCTTGGTGGGGGTTCGCGCCTTTCAAGGTTCGAGCGCGTATGTTATCAATTTTGCCTCACTGGGAAGCTTGGCTGGCGCTCAATCGGAAATCCTTCCTCCGGGAGCCGAATTTGTCCCGGGCGATATTCTTGTGAAGCTAAAGGAGAGTGAAGCAGGCACCCGCCAGAAAGCATCCGGTTTCGCCGCAAAACATGGGCTGGCACTTAAACAATCTTTTCCGCAAAATATCGATTTGATGCAGGTCTCTACACCACCGGTTGTTCAAAAAGGCAAAATCAGCCCAAGCTCAAAACTGAATGTTTTGAAAAGCGATGAAAATGCCTTAAAAGCGCTGACGCTGGATACGATACAACGATTACGAAAAGATCCAGACATTGAATATGCCGAGGCAAATTTTATTCGTCGGCCCTCCCGGGTTCCCAATGATGAGTATTATCCACTTCAATGGCACTACCCATTGATGAATCTTCCACAGGCATGGGATGTCACAACCGGCAGCAGCAGCGTGATTGTGGCAGTGATTGATACCGGGGTCTTATTCAACCATCCCGACCTCAGTACCAGGCTGATCCCCGGCTATGACTTTGTCAGTGACCCGGTAAGGGCTAGGGATGGAAATGGCATTGATCCGGATGCGACCGATGTGGGTGATGACCCCGACGGCGAGAGCAGCAGTTTTCACGGGACCCATGTTGCCGGGACCATCGGCGCGGCAACGAACAACACCACCGGTGTGGCCGGGGTAACGTGGGAGACCCGTATTATGCCCCTTCGCGTTTTGGGCGCAGGGGGTGGACCGGATGCCGATATCGCGCAGGCGATCCGTTATGCAGCCGGTCTTTCAAATAATTCTGGAGGGGTTCCGGTGGAGCGGGCGCATATTATCAATATGAGCTTGGGTGGGTTTGGATTCAGCCAAACGCTTCAAGATGCTATTACTGCCGCCAGGGCCCAGGGGGTCATTGTGGTTGCGGCTGCCGGAAACGATAATTCCAGTGCTTTGTTCTCCCCCGCAGGCCTGGAGGGGGTTATTACGGTCTCCGCCGTTGGTCCCAATCTGACGAAGGCTCCTTATTCCAACTATGGAACAAAAAACGATGTTGCCGCTCCGGGTGGAGATCAAAGTGTCCACTCCTCAAGTGGAATATTGAGCACGCTCGGTAACGATGCCGGTCGTTTCGATTATCGGTTTCTACAAGGGACTTCAATGGCATCCCCTCATGTCGCCGGTGTGCTCGCCTTGATGCTGGCTGTGAATCCCAAGTTGACCCCAGCCGATATCGACCAACTCCTGGCCGGAACCCACCCGAATACCACCCTACGGATTACAAGGGATATCGGCACTTCCGGGCGGGATGATCTTTACGGACATGGCCTCCTGGATGCCTCTCAGGCCGTGATTGCGGCAAAAGCGATCCCGGGCGGTTCCGGAGCGACTCCCACGGGGTCGATCCTCGGCGTCTCAACCTCCTCGCTGGATTTTAGTAATTTTATCAGTGCTCTCCCGATTGATGTGACCAATGCCGGTATCGGAACGCTCAATATCACCCATGT
>CAZQIT010000033.1:0-3249 GCA_964592995.1 uncultured Nitrospirota bacterium
TGGCCGCGCCACAGGGGTTGTTGTGCTTGATGATGACGCAGGCGGGGTCGGTGAATTCTTTGACCAACTCAAGCGCTGCATGGGTGTCGAGAAAATTGTTGTATGACATCTCTTTGCCCCAAAGCTGCCGGGCCGCTGCCAGTCCGCCGACGGCAAGTCCGCCGACGGGCTGCTCTTTGTAAAAGGCCGCCTTCTGGTGTGGATTTTCTCCGTAGCGGAGTGATTGTACCTTCTGGAACGTCCACGATAGTCGCTCCGGAAAAAGCTCGGCCACAGCGGGTGGCTCGGCCACAGCGGTCAGATAATCTGTAATAGTTTGGTCATACGCTGCGGTGCATGAAAAGACCTTCCGTGCCAGACGAAACCGCGTGGCGTCGGAGAGCAGGCCCTTTTGGCTTTCGATTTCGGCCAGGACGATGGCATAGTCGTTCGGATCGACCACGACGGCGACGTCGTTGTAATTTTTAGCTGCGGAGCGAAGCATCGCGGGTCCGCCGATGTCGATGTTTTCAATGGCTTCAGCATGCGTGACATTCGGTTTGGAAATCGTCTCTTTGAACGGATAGAGATTGACCGCCACCAGATCAATAGGAAGAATGCCATGTTGTTGCATCTGCTGTTGGTGCTTTGGATCGTTCCGTTTTCCCAGGATGCCGCCATGAATCAAGGGGTGAAGTGTCTTGACCCGTCCATCCAGGAGTTCGGGAAAGCCGGTATGGGCGGAGACCTCCGTCACAGCGACCCCTTCTGCTTGCAGGAGCTTGAAGGTGCCACCGGTTGAAAGGAGTGCAACGCCCAGCGATTGCAGCCCCCTGGCAAACAGGACGATCCCCTCCTTGTTATGGACGCTGATTAACGCCCGTTTAATGTTTCCCATTCTTTCTCCATCTGTTGTCCCATCCAAAAATCCATCGAAGGATGGCCCTCCCTTTTAACTTTATAAAAACGGTCGGCTTTTGCAGGAAGACCCCTTTTTCCAGGGCCAGCCGCTCCGCTTTGAGCAGGAGATGCGGCGCGCCATGCTTTTTGAGTTTGGCAATCCCCAGGAGATCGTCTTGAAAAAAGAGGTGATACAGGCCGTTCTTCAAAACGTTCCATCGGGCGCCCTTCCGAAAGGCCGTCGAAAAATCAATCAGGTAGGGTTTCCCATCATCGCCCAAGAGAATGTTCTTGATATTTCGAAGATCGCACAACACGATCTCCTGTTCATGGACGCGGTCGATGATCTCCCTCAACTGTTTAAAAAAATCAGGCGTCAACTCGCCCGGCTGGAGTTGTGCGGCATTCCGCCCTGGAATATGGGCTACGGCGATGGCATATCGGTCCACCCGAAAGGCGCGTTGCGGAATGCCCTGTACCCCCAGCAACCTGCGATAAGCAAGTGCTTCACGCCGAATGGAGATTGCGCCGACGCAAACGCGGAAGACCCATGACTTGGCGGCGTAATCCTTGACGATATAGGACTTGCCCTCATTTTCCACCCGGAAAATATCGGGTTTCCAGGGATAGCCCTCGCGCAGACTTTCTTGAATATATTGGCGATAGGATGACCGTTGAAGCAACACTGGGGGCGCCTGACTCAAAAAGAGAGGGGCCACCTCTGCCGCCACACCCACTTCACAGCAGGTTGTGTCCATGACCCTCTTCAACTCTGGAGATGTCATATGAAGAAGCGGCTGGTGATCAGTGCAACGCCTGCCAGCGTGGCCAGCGCGGTTTGTTCTTCGCTGTTGGCCACCACACGCGACCACTCCCAAAGATGGGCGCCCCGCTTTTTGTAAGGGTGAAGGCGCGGGATGTAATCGGGTACGGCGTGGTCATATTCATCCCACACCGAGCCGAAAATCTCCCGAAGACGGTCGGCTTCCCGTCTTTTCTTGAAAGGGGCGTAATACAGGACGAAAAGGGCCGCGCTTGCAACCCAAATCACCCATTGTGAAGCAGAGAGACAAAGGCCCGTCAGAATCAGCAGCGTGCCAAGATAAAGGGGATTCTTGACATAGGCGTAAGGCCCCGTGGTTGTCACCTCGCCATTTTTTCTGAGATGGCCTGCGGCCCAGATACGCAGCACCTCACCCAGCGCGATCATCGGCAGCCCGATGGCGTACAGGTTGGGCTGGGGACGTGCGGCATAAAAGAGGACGCCTCCCAGCAGGTAGACCGGAAGTGCTTTCAGGCTGACCTTGCGCAATCGGCGCCCGATGCCACCCCCATAAAGACCCATTTTGACGCGATTCGCCCACATGATGAGGCGCAGTATAACAAATCATGGCGTAATGTTCAAAACGATCTTTTTCCAAACCAGCGATAGCGATTTTTGGCGAGATGCCGATAGGCCCAATAGGCCCATCGGGCAAACCCAGGAATCTGGAAGAGGCGCGAAAGGGGGCGCCCCAGGGGAAGCAGCGGCAGCAGGCTGCGAAAGGCGTCCACCCCGGAGGTGATGCGGCCCTGATCATCCACGAAGCGCATCGCGTCCATGCAGCTTAAGGCCGCCAACTCCGGCAGAGCGGCCTTGGCCGCGTCGGCTTGAAACGGGAGGAAACGCATCTGATGGTGTCGATCCCATCGCTGGAGACATTTTTGGGAGGCCGCGCAAAACCGGCACTCGGCGTCATAAATGAGGAGATTACGTCCGAGCATTTCGTCTAAACGTATGGACAATCGACAGGGGCCCGCGTAGAATACGGCAGATTGTGGCTGGGGGACGAGGAATCGAACCTCGATAGACAGATCCAGAATCTGTCGTCCTGCCTTTAGACGATCCCCCAAAGGTCAAATGGTCGCGCTAAGGCATCTCAGGAAGCAGACTGGCACTCTACTGAATTACAGGGAGTGCTGTCAAGTTTACAAGCAGAGAGGACCCTAGAAGGTCTTAGGGTCAGGTCTTAAGGTCTTAGGGTCAGGTCTTTACTTTGGCATTATGAGGGGCGTAGAATCCTGCATTATGGCAAGACCATTATGGCCTTATTATCCGAATGCGATCTATTACGTTAGTGATCTATTTTTGGAAAAGCAGAGGCATTGCAAATTGACCCAGCAGACACCGAAATACCAATCATGCAGAAGCGACCCTCCAGGCCAGACATAGACGTAATGCTGATGCGGGTGGCCAATGGATATGATAAAAGTGTGGAGGAATATGGTTCAGCCGACATGGAGTCCGAGTGAGGCGCGCCAAGTGGCAATCTACGCGGCTCGACGTGCAGGCGGGTTAGGACTGAAAGCGATTGCCAATCTGTTTAAGAT
>CAZQIT010000034.1:0-11091 GCA_964592995.1 uncultured Nitrospirota bacterium
CGTGCGCTTTACCCAATCGCATCTGCCGTTCAAATTTCAGCATTGCGTTCTCAACCTGCAACATCAGCTTTTCCCGTTCGTACATCTCGACTTCTCGTCTCCGGCGCACCTCATAAGTCAGCGCTTGAACGGTGGCCGTCAGTTCTTCCATCTGATTTTGCAATTCCTTGATGTCTGTGCGGCTTCGCTGCGTTTCCTGTCCGAACAGAAGTAACTGCTTTGCCCACGTGTAAAGGTCGTAAAGTTGTTTCCACATGTCATGCTGCGTTGAGTTTGGCTAGCATTGCACGGGTGCGTGCCCTCGAACGCTCAATCTCTTCCTGATCAAGTTTCATTTGCGTATGCACCTGCTCCAAATCGACGAAGAGACGTGCAATGGCCTCTTTTAACTTCACCTGATTTTTAGTCGTCTCTGAGGTCTTCGACGCCGGGCTTCGCCCCGGACGTTGATTTCCCTTACTGAGTTCCTTATCCATCTCCATCCCCTCCCATCACGCGGCGACCTTCTGGCCGCGTTACGCCCGCAGGGCCGCAGTCCAGCGCGCGGTGACTTCGTCCCACATTGCCTCGGTGACGCGCGTCGCCCCCTGCTCATCGGCGCAGGCCTCAATCTCCTGGGCGACCGTTCCGCAGACAAACGAAGGCACCCGTCTCATCCGTGCCAACGCCTCGGCCTCCCAATCCAGTCGTCGCTCCACTTTGCGGTCGGCGACAGGCTCCGCTTCTCTACCGTTACGTGAGATTCCATAATATCCATAATGGGCCTGACCGGACGACGGTGGCCATCGTGGGGGTATCAAAACAGGAGGTTGAAACCTTCCTGTGCAAAATGCTTGTCTTGTGTTAGTACGTCGGTCAGGCCGAGCTGGTTCATCACGTCCATCGAAATACAATCGGTCAGGCTGTAGCGTTTATCAAGACGGGCGGCATAACGGGCCAGGCCGGAGCACAATGCCGCTCTCGTGTGAGGAATCGTTTCAATATCGGGATCATCCAAAATATCGTGAATGACGACGGCGGCAACCCCTCGCGCATCAGCACCAAAGGCGCAGAAATAATTGGCGACCTCAATCAGTACGGCATCGGTCGTGACGCCGCGAAAAGGCGAAAGCGCCTCTCCAACCTGTACCGCCTTTTCATGCCACTGGTCTTTCGGATGGACCCGTGCGATCCAATAATGTGTATCAATGAAGACGGCCTTCACTTCTTGGGGGATCCGTAGAGGTAGTGGTCGTGCTGCTCGGCGCCGTCTGTGGGCACCCGTTCCCATATCGACGATGGCACGGCCGCAGCGCGCTCGTCAATCTTCTCCCAAAGGGTCTGGCGTAAAGGTAGGGAATGCGTCTCCAGCATGGCCCTCGCGAAAGCCGCCACTTGGTGCTGCTCCGCCGGCGTGAGACCTCTCAGGCATTCAATAACCACTTCTTCTGATGCAAGTGCCCCAGATACTGTTTTGCCCATCTCCATTCCCTCCCATCACGCGGCGACCTTACGGGCCGCGTTACGCCCGCAGGGCCGCAGTCCAGCGCGCGGTGACTTCGTCCCACATCGCCTCGGTGACGCACGTCGCCCCCTGCTCATCGGCGTAGGCCTCAATCTCGCGGGCGACCGTTCCACGGACAAACGAAGGCACCCGGCTCATCCGTGCCAACGCCCCGGCCTCCCAATCCAGTCGTCGCTCCACTTTGCGGGCGGCTTCCGACCACTCCCGATATTTGGCCTCAATGACGGCGGGCGTCACCTCGCGGGCGCCCATCTTGCGCGCCGCCGCTTCCATGCGCCAACGGGTCATATCGCGCATCAGGCCGTCGGGGATTTCCAGAAGCATCGCCGTGGCAGTCTCCCCCCAGGTCACCTGCACCGGCGCAATCACCCCCACCTTGCGCTCCAACTGCCGGTAGTATTCGCCCCGCGCCCCGCACAAATGACAATGTTCCGGAATCGGCGGCGATGTCACCTGGCTGCACACCCCGCAGACGAAGTAATCCACCCCCTTCTGCATGAGGATGAAGCGGTTGCGCCCCGCTTCGCAGACGGGACAGGCATCGGGCGGCGATTGCGCCACATGCCCGCACATCCCGCAGAAATGAAACGCCTCGTCCGCTTTTCCGCTTTCCGTTTTACCCCCAGTTTGGCCCCCATTTTGGCCCCCAGTTTGGCCCATTGACATGCCCGCCAGCCGCTTCTTGATGTCCTCCAGGCTGGTCGCACCCGAAAGCACCGACTCCATTTCATCGGTGGCCTTCTTGATCCCGCCCTCGGCCACATCCAGCGTGATGTGTGAGACCCCGCTGGCATAAGCATGGTTTTCGATATGCTGGCGCGTGGCGTCCCGCATGAAACCGACCGGCACCCGTTCAATCCGTTCCGTGGCATCGACAGACCAGCTAAATGCAGGCGTCTTGGGTGCAGACAGCGTGACCGCCGCCACGGACTTGGCGCCCATCTCCACCGCCTCGTCCGCCCCTTCAATCATTCGGACGGCGAACTCTTTTGAAATCGTTTGGAAGCCCATCTTGCGGGCCGTCTTTTCGACCCGCGCCTTCGCCCGCCGTCGCTCAAAACCGGCCGGCACCTTACGCAGCGCATTTTTGGCCTCTTCCGTCCAGGCGAGCGGCACGCCGTCGTAGCCGACCTCTCGCTCCAAGCCCCCCTCCGCCGCAGCCGCCGCCTCGAAGATCGACTTGTCCAGAAATTGAAACGCGCTCCCCTCCGCAGCACAGATCGGGCAGGCCACCGGCTTGTCCCCTTTGGCTGTGTAGCCGCAGCCGCCGCAGATGTAGAAATCGAGCTTGGCCTTCTCGTCGTAAAACGCCGCCCGTGCTGCATCCTCCGAAGTCCCCACAATCTGCGTCATCATCCCCGCGATTCCGCCACTGCCTAATGTTTCGGCCACGCTGTCGGAGGCGGTCATTTTATTGCGGTCGATTCCCTTTTCGTCCAGCATTCGGCCCATGTTCTTCATCGCCTCAATCGCGGACTTGGGTAGAATTTCGCCCATCGCCGCATCCACCACCGAATTGCTGACGATCGTGTAGCCCTTTTCAATGGCGTAGCGGTAGACCGCCGTCTTGGCCATCCCGCGCGCAAAGACCGGCACCCGCTCCATCCGCTTCGACGCCTCTTCCGTCCAGGCCACGGTATATTCGGCAATGGCGTCAATGGGCGGAATGTACTTCTGATTTGAGACCAGCACGTTGCATCGCGCCATCCGAATCAGGTTTTCCGAATTGCTCCCGATGTCCATCTCTTCGTCCGAATGCACGCCGATCCGTCCGACCACCAAAAGCCACGGCTTCTCTTTGTTGACATATTGCAGCACCTTCTCAAATGGCTTTCCGTCCAGCAGCGACGTTTTGACCACCATCCCCTCCGCCTCCGCCACCTTCTGGCAGATTTCGAGGTGGGACTGGTAAATTTTGGCGAGGCCCGAATCGATCACCTCTTCGTGCAGCTTTTCCTGCTCCTTGAATCGAAAGACCTTGCCCGCCTCTTCGGAAAGCACTCCCGCAATGGAGTTGAACATGGCGTAGTGAAAATAGGGGTCAAACGCCGAGACCACATCCACCGCCACGCCGTAGGCTTTCGCCAGCGCCAGTGCGGTCTTGAAGCCGCCGAACGAATAATGGCTGCCGTCCACCGCCACCACAATCTTGCCGGGGGGCGAGGCTTGGGTGTCTTTGACCACGAAGATGTCCGATTTGCGCACGCGCCGGATCGTCCGCTCGGTCACGCTGCCGATCATGCTCTCCTTCACAGCCCCAACGCCCAGGGCACCCAGGATCACCAGGTCGTAGCCCCCGGCCACGATGTCGTCCACGATCACCTTGTAGTTTTTCCCTTCCAAAGACCGGCGCTCCAGAGGAAGATTGCCTTCTCGGCACTTGTCGCCCACGACATCCAGATAGGAGTCGGTGATGATTTCGAGGCCGCGCGTGATCAGCGAGTCATGGATTTTACGCTGACGCTCCAGTTCCTTCTCGTCGTGGTATTCCTCCGGCAGGCCCGCCTCCATCTGCTTAAACCGGCGATCATGCAGCTTGGCGGCATAGGCATGGCTGCCAATGACCTTTGCCCCAAACTGCCGCGCCAGCATCACGCCGATGTCGATGGCCGTGTTGGAATAGTCCGAATTATCAACTGGAATGTAGATAGATTTGTACATGCTCTCTCCGTTTGTTGGACTGATGGATGAGGATGACGGACTAAAGCGGATGACCCCCACGCTGACATCCGATTCCGAAAAATAAAGTGCGCGATTATACCATCCACCGCCTCGTTAATGCAAAAACAGAAGCGTGGAAAAGGCCGAACGGGGAGGTCACCTCTCGCGCAGCACCGTCAGGGGGTGTTCTCCCAGGATTCGGAAGCTGGCCACGCCGCCCGAAAGCAGGGTCAGGAGCATGGCGGCGGGAATCCCGACGGCCAGTATCTCCCAGGCAAACTGCCACGGGATGTCAAAGAGAAACCGAACGATGCCGTAAGAGAGCGCCACAGACAGCAGTCCGCCCAGGACGGCGGCCACCCCCCCCAGCCAAGCATATTCGACGGCCATGATCCCCATCATGATGGGCCGCGTGGCCCCCAGCATCCTAAAGAGCGTCATCTCATGCAGGCGTTGCCGATAGGTGGCGGCAATCGCCGCAGCATGGACGATCAGTCCGGCCAGCAGCACCAGAAGCGCCATCCATTGAATCATCTGCGTGATCGAAGTCAGGATGCGCGTGACGGTTGCGAGCACCTCGCGCAGGTGAATGGCCGTCACATTTGGAAACGCAGTGGAGACGGCATTTTGCAACGGGAGATCTTCATCGGGCCGCGTCGTCACCGTGGCGACGTAGGTCGTGGGCATCTCCCGCAGCACGCCGGGGGAGAAGATAAAAAAGAAGTTGGTCGCCATGCTCCCCCAATCCACCTCCCGAATGCTGGCCACCTGCGCCGCAACCTGCACCCCCTGAATGTCGAAGGTCACCGTCGATCCCAAGTCGATCCCCAAATGACGCGCCACCCCTTCTTCCACCGAGATGAGCGGGGCCGTATTGGCATTGGCATCGGTATCGGCATCCCACCACCGGCCCCGGCGAAGCAGATTATGCGGCGGAAAATCGTGCCGATCGGTCAGCACATATTCGCGCGTAAAATACCAGGCGTCCTGATTGTGATCCGACTCCCTTCCCGAAGCCGACACCCGCTGGGACGTCCCGTTTCCGACCGGATGGCCATCCAGGGCAGAGAGTCGGGAGCGCACCAGCGGCGTGAGTTCGGCCTTCTGACGTCGCGCGGCCATCAGGGATTCAAAGGGCTTTTTTTGGTCGGCCTGAATGTCGATAAAAAAGAGGCTGGGCACGTCGGTCGGTCGGTTTTGATCCAGTTGCGCAATCAGGCTCTCCTTGACTTGCGCCAGGGTCAGCAGCACCAGGACGCCCATGCCGATCGAAAGCACCACGATCCGATTCTGCCGCCCCGGGCGATTCAAATTGCCAACGCCGTAGCGAAAAATGAGTGCGCGCGGACGGAGTCTCCGGTGAATCAGCGACAACATCCCACCACCGACGGTCAATAGCAAGGCAATGGCCGCGCCAACACAACCCGCCGCCAGCGCCCCCTGCTGCCACAATCCAGACGCCCCGGTCTGCCACAAAAAAAGGCCACTCCATCCGAGACCCATCACCCCCACAAAGGGCAGCCGATACCGCAGTGGCGGCGGGTCTGCGGCCTGCCGCAGGATGCGAGAAACCGGAACCTGTCGGATGAGGGAAAGGGGCGCGAGAGAAACCATGCCGGTCGTCAGCAGGCCCATCGCCATGCCACGAAAGAGGGCCTGCCAGGCCACCTCGAACGGCCCGTCCACCGGGAGAAAATGCCCCATCCTCCATTGCAGCAGCGCGTCGATCCCCACGCCCAGCGCAGCGCCCAGGACTCCGGCGATCCCACCCAGGACCAGCACCAGCAGAAAATAGATCGACAGGATGGTACCGGAGGGCGCACCCAGCGATTTGAGAATGGCCAGCGTCTGAATGCGCCCGCTTAAAAAGGCGTGAACGCCCCCCGAAGCGCCGATGCCACCGAGGATCAGGATCACCACGCCAGCCAGTCCCAGATAGGTCGTAAAGTTTTCGAGAAATTGGGTCATGCGCGGCTGCGCCTCTTGCGCGGTCTGAATCTGCACCGACTCGGTCGGCCACGCACGCTGCAATGTCGCCCTCACCTCTTCCGGCGTTTCCGGCGGCGAGACCCGGATGAGCAACCGCTCGGTGATGCGGCTTCCGGGCTGAAGGAGTTGCGTTTTATGCAGTCCCGCGCGGGAGAGGAGGAGGCGCGGCCCCAGGCTGAAGAGGCCAATGGCCCGATCCGGCTCCTTTTGGACGATGCCGCGAATGATAAATTCCCCCTCGCCCAGGTGGAGCGGATCGCCAACCGTCAGATTCAGGCGCAAAAGAAGCGTCTCCTCAACCCAGACCGCATCGGTGTCTGAAAAGGGGACTGTGGCAGGCGGGACGGGTGGGTCAAGACGGAGACGACCATAAAACGGATAGCCCGCCTCGACCGCCTTGATCTCGACCAATTGCGAAGGGGGCGTCTGCCCGTCGGAGGCCGGCCTGGCCGTGGCCATGCCCAAAAGCTCGGTCACGCGCACGACCTGGAGGTGTGGCAGCGCGGACAGCAAAGATGCGGCCGGCGCGGAGAGGGGGCGGTTGAGCCGCACCGACAGGTCTGCTGCCAGGAGGTTTCGCGCCTCGCGCGTGGTGAGTGATGAGAACCGTTCGGCCACACCGCCCACACCCACCACGGCCCCCACCCCCAGCGCAATGCAGGCAAAGAACGTGAGGAAGCTGCGGCCCGCGCTCCGCCCTTCGCGCCAGACCATTTTAAAGATAAAGGCGGAATGGGGGAAGCGGAAGCGACACACGGTTACGCCATTCCGTTTGGGCGAGGGGTGCGCGGCGACGCTTCAAGGCGTTCGGCAAGCCAGACCTTGATAATGGATTGCCGCGTTACGCCAAGTTTCCCCGCTTCTCGATCCAATGATTCGATCATCCACGTGGGAAAATCGACGTTAACACGCCTTTGCGCTTGTCGCACGCGCTTCGATTTGGACAAATCAAGTGCGGGGGTGATGTCGACGCCCTCATCAAACTGTTGGTCAAAGACTTTCGCTTTCATATAAGGCCACCTCCTCGTGTCGTGAGCGACGCACAGAAATCAGCCGAATGTGAGTCCCACGATACGTCATCACGGCTGACCAGAACTTCCCCTCAATCAATCCAATCTGTACGTACCGAGGTTCATCCTCGGTTTTCGCGGGGATTTCCAATAATCCTGGATCATTCCATAACGCCTGCGCATCAACAAAATGGATGCCGTGTTTCAAAAAATTGGCCTGGCTTTTCAGCGCGTCAAACTCAAACACGATCATGGTATAAAAAATATACCATTACAGGTTGAAATACAAGTGTTCTTCCCCCCATACACCCTCACGTCCGGATCAGGGTGGCGGGCGTCTGCCGCATTTCGTCTGCAACGATGCGTCCGTCCCGCAGGGAAACAATGCGGTCGGCCCGCGCAGCCAGGGCGGGGTCATGTGTCACCAGCACAAACGTGCTGGCCGCAGCCCGATGCAGCCGGAGGAGCAGGTCGTGAATGCGTGCGCCATTTTCCGTATCCAGATTGCCCGTCGGCTCATCCGCCAGCAGAATGGCAGGCTTCCCCGCACAGGCGCGGGCGACGGCGACACGCTGCTGTTCTCCCCCGGACAGTTGAACGGGATAATGATTCTGGCGTTCGGAAAGACCCACCTGCATCAACCCATCCAGCGCCTCCTCCCGTGCATGGGGATGCCCACGCAACTCCAGAGGGACTGCCACGTTCTCAAGGGTGGTTAGCGTGGGAATGAGGTGAAACGACTGGAAGACGATGCCGATATGGTCCCGCCGAAACCGGGCCAGCGCATCTTCGCTCAAGCCCGAAAAGGCCTCGCCAAGACAAACCACCGACCCGGCTGTGGGCCGGTCGAGTCCCGCAATCAGCCCCAACAGCGTCGATTTCCCACTGCCGGAGGGGCCGGTAATCGCCACGAACTGCCGATGCGGGATCGTCAGGTTGATGTCCTGCAGGAGGGTCACCTCCCGTCCTCCACCCGTCAGTCGCATCGTCAGATCAGCTACCTGAATCATGGGGCTATCCTAACATGAAGGGAACACCGTGACGCACGGTGCGTTGCAGTCTGCAAGTTCCCTACCGTACACTGCCACAGTCTGTGGGGTGTGATCCATGAAAATGTGTAAAAAATGGTTCCTGTTCAGCCTGATGACACTGCTCGCCGTCGGATGTTCCTGGGGACGCCCCGGGGTTTGCGCGGCGGTCGAAGATGAACCGGTCATCGTGGCCTTCGGGGACAGCCTCACGGCGGGCGCGGGGGTAGCCGCAAATGTGGCCTATCCGGCCATCCTGGAGAAAAAGGTTCGGGCGGCGGGACTGGCCTACCGGGTTGTCAACGCGGGCGTCAGCGGCGAGACGACGGCGGGCGGCCTACGCCGGATCGACGGAATTATCCAACGCCGACCCGCACTGGTCATCCTGGAATTGGGGGCCAATGACGGATTGAGGGGACTGGCCTTAAGTGAGATGGAGAAAAACCTAGCGGCAATGATCAATGCCTTGCAGCGGAACAAAATCCGCGTGTTATTGGCCGGAATGAGGGTTCCACCCAATTATGGCAAAGCCTACGCCACGGCCTTTGAACGCATCTACCCAACGCTTGCCGCACGCTTTCAGATCCCCCTCATCCCGTTTTTCCTAGAGGGCGTCGCGGGCCAGCCTGATCTGAATCAGGACGACGGACTCCATCCCACGCCAGCGGGCTATCAAGTTATTGTCGACCATCTCTGGCCGATCCTCCATCCGCTCCTCCCATAGGGTCTAACACGGATCATGCCTCACCGCAGGTCTGAACGGGTTTGTGCATTGCCCGGCGTCTGCACCAGTGTGGCCACCACGCGGTTCTTTTTGACAAAATAGGTGCGGGCCACCCGCATGACCTCCTCCGGCGTAACGCGCGCAATCGCCTCTCTGTTTTGCAAAAGGTAGCGAAAGCTGCCCGCCACCGCCTCAAAGTAGCCCAGCGAACCGGCCAGTCCGCTGTTGGACTGCAAGGACCGAAGCAGGTCTGCGTCAATGTGGGTCACGATCTTTTCCATCTCTTCTTTCGATACAGGTTCTGATTTGAACCGTTCGATCTCCTCGTAGATGGCCGCTTCGATGTCCTCCGGCGTGTGGGGTGCGCGCGGCGTCGCCGCGAGGGTAAACAAATTTGGGAACCGTGCCCCCGGCGACCCCGAACCGGTTGTAACGCCGGTGGCGATCTTTTTCTCGTCGACCAGTTTTTTATAAAGCCTAGAACTGCGTCCATCGGAGAGCAGGATATCGATCACGTCAAAAACTGCGTCATCCGGATCGGCAATGCCCGGCTTGTGATAACCGATCAAAATCTGCGGATGGGCCTCATCCTCAATTTCCACCCGGCGCTCGCCCTCCTGTAGAGGCTCAACCGTCACCACGCGCGGCGGCTGCGGACCTGCTGGAATTTTTCCGAAAGATTGCTCCAGCAGGGGGATGACCTCCGCTGGCTGAATGTCGCCCACAATGGAGATGATCGTGTTGTTCGGGACGTAGTGTGCCCTAAAAAACGCCAGGGTCTCCGTGGCGGAAAGTGCCCCCACCTCCGAAGGCCAGCCCAGGGTCGGGGCGCCGTAGGGGTGGGCCATGAATGCGGTGGAATAAAATGCCTCGGACAACCGGCCCGCCGGATTCGTCTCGACACTCCGACGCCGCTCCTCCAGCACCACATCCCGCTCCTTGTAAAATTCACGCATAACAGGATGGGCCATTCGGTCGGATTCGATGGCCACCCAGAGCGCAAGTCGATTGGCCGGAAGGCTGACGACATAGGAGGTGACATCCCGTCCGGTGGAGGCATTCAGGCCGACTGCGCCATTTCGCTCATAGATCTCCCCCATCTCATTGGCCACCACCCATTGTTGGGCCTCCTCCTGAAGTGCCGAGAATCGTTCCCGCATCTCGCTTTGCTGCTTCGGGTCGGCCCCCTTCGTCTCCGCCTGCATCATCTCATCATTAAGCGCTTCGATTTTTGCAAGCAACGGCGCTTCCCGTCCGTAATCGGAAGTCCCCAAGGAGACCGTTCCCTTAAACGCCATATGTTCATACAGGTGTGCAATGCCGGTCGCACCACTGTGTTCGTGGGTCGATCCCACCTTATAGGTCACGTTTAACGCCACAATCGGGGCCTGATGTCGCTCAACCAACAACACCTTCATGCCATTTGAAAGCGTGTGCTCCACCACCCGCTCTTCCAGCGTCTGCGCAACCGAAGCGCCGATCCACAGCGGGGCGAGCGCCACCATCCAGGTCATGATCCGGATCAAAAATCGGATACGCATTATTACCCTCTCATCGGAATAGTTGTTTTAAGTCGGCGGTGGTTTCGGCAAAGAAATCGGGCGACGCGGCCAACAGCGCCTCCCGTTCCACAAGGCCATAGCCGACGGCGCAGGATTTGACGCCCGCAGCCCGTGCTGCGTGAACATCGGTGTAAGAGTCGCCGATCATCACGGCATCTTCCGGCGCAACGGCCAGAGTCTGCAAAATATTCAGAATCATGTCGGGGTGTGGCTTGAGTTGTCGGGGGGGCGTCCCTCCCAACACGACATCAAAATAGTGCCCAATGCCCAGCCCCTCAATGATCCGCGTCGTGTACAAAATGGGCTTATTCGTCGCGATCCCCTTCTTTTTGCCATTAAAGTGAGAGAACAGATCCGAGATGCCAGGATAAAGCACGGTTTCGTCCAGCAGATGCGAAAGATAGTGTGATTCAAATATCCGAAGCGCACGATCCACCAGTCCGGACTCTTCGCTCTCCACCGCCTCAATAATCAACTGTCGAACGCCATTGCCCACATAGCCGTAGATCGTCTCCGGCGGTTTTTGGGGCAGCCCCAAGTCCCGAAAGGTCATATTGACGGAAGCCGCAATATCCTTGCGGGAGTCGATCAGGGTGCCATCAAGATCAAAAAT
>CAZQIT010000035.1:0-6591 GCA_964592995.1 uncultured Nitrospirota bacterium
ATGCTTCCCCTTCCATTTCAGAGGAGGCATGAGGAGGTCAAAATGACTGATTATTCATTTGTCTTGTTGCTGTTACTTGCCGTCGGCATTTTTGCTGGGTGGTATGCTTACACACACAGCGATAATTCCAAGCCCAAGCGGTAAGACAACTTAAATGCCGATTGAAAACTTCATGTTGCTGGTTGTGGGTGTGATAACGCTGATTGCGGGCGTGATTACTTACCTGAACTATCAGGGCCACAAGCGCGACAAAACCAAAGGGTTAAACTGACCCTTTTCAAACCCGCCGTATCGATGACGATGCGGTTTCTTCAACCACCCATCCGGGGAATCACATTCCCGGGTCGGGAGCGTGCTTTCTCCGGTTTTTCTTAACCATTGGAGGAAGTGCCATGTCTCAAGCAAATCAAGATCAGAAGTATTTCGACCTGCATATCTCGGGCATCGGTTATCTCAACCGCGTCCGTGAAGTCCAGGTAAAGCGCGGTCAGCCGTTTCTTGCCGTGGATGTCTCGGCATTGCATGGTGATGCCGAGGATGTTCAGTACACCCGTTTTGACTGCCGGGTCTCGGGATCGGAAGCGCAGGAAGTCATCCAGCTTCTGCTGCCGGAAATCCAGGCCGGAAAAAAGGTGCTGGCGTCCTTCAAGCTCGGTGATCTTTACACCGACACCTTTGTCTATGAGAAAGGTGAAAAGAAAGGCCAGACCGGTGTCAGCCTCAAGGCCAGGTTGTTGATAATCCACTGGGCCAAGGTCGACGGCAAGCATGTGTTGCCAGTAGCATCCGATGCTTCCTCATCAGATGCTCAAGATGCGGCAACGGACAAGTCCCTTGCGGACGAGATCCCTCCTGCCGCACCGGCAACGCAAGAAGCCGGAAGAAGCAGTCTTGATGGACTGATTTAGCGTGTTCGCTATACCGGGAATCTTTGGATTCCCGGTTTTCTTTAAACTATCGTGGAGGGATTTTTCCAGCGCTTTGTTGTTTGACAGAGCCCTGAAAAAAGACTCAACTTTTTTCGTAACCTGAGAGCCGCTTCCGGCATCCGTGTGCGGCGCAAGTTTTCACCCGTTTGTCACTTCGGCAAAAAGTGACGCCCTGCTGGTCTTTGATCAGCGCCCCGTGCCCATGCACATCCTCGGATGTGCCGGACCGTACCCACGGGCACAGCGGCCGTAAGGCTGCCGGTCCTAATGTTTCCGGTCAACCCCTCGATCTGCTCCCACAGGCAGGGACCCGGAGGCTTCTACTTACGCTGCGGATGTGATACCGCAGTATCTTCAACCTCACTGGGAATCTTCGGATTCCCAGTTTCTCTTTCACCATTACCAATGTCATCAACATCAACCCGCACGGGGCGGATCCCCACTGTGGGAGTTGTCCGCGTCTTGCTTTTTTGTAAGGAGGCATCATGAGCGATACATTAACGAAACCACCTGTGGACACAAAGCATGTGTGCTTCACGGTGGAACTGACCGAAGATCAGGCCCTGGCTTATGCGCAGTTCCTCAAGCGAGTCGGCTTCTCGGATTACATGGGGTGTGCAGCGGATAAGGATGAGGCGTACCGGATGGTGTCCGCCGGCGATAAAATCCGAGCAGGTCTTTCATCTGCGGGTTTTGCGCCCCGGTAATCAGGTCAAACATCTTCAACTCACCCGCGAGGGGCAAATCGCCCTTCCGGGAGTGGTCTGCCCCTCGTTTATTTCAAACGCAGAAGGAGCAGGCCATGGTAAATCTTATCGATCTGAAATGGCTCAAACGTTGCCAGCAACAACTCAAAGACATGGCGGATGATCCCGATTACGCTGCCTTGATCAAGCAGGAGTTGGATAATGATCCAGAACTCCGTGAAGAGCTCTCTCACATATATGTGAAAGCCCTACGGACGATCGAGGGATTCGGGCAGAAATGACTCCAGCATGCGCTTGAGGAGAGTCTCCTCAAGCGAGCGCCCCGGGTAGTTGACGAGGTGCGCCCGGACAAAGCTCACGAGCTGAGTCCGGGTGCGGATGTTGCGGGGGTCTGAGCCAGTTAATCCGGCGAGCTGTTTGGCCTCGCGCCGGGAAAGGCGGATCTGGTCACCGTGTACAAGCATACGATCTCACGTGATTCGGGTCTTTGTTTGTTGAATAAGAAACCGCTTCCGGTAGCAGATATATTAGCCGGGGTGTGCTGTGGTAAACAACACATCCTTTTTATCAACCCCAACGGGGCATCATCCTCCGTTGGGGGAAAGGTGCGTCCTGTTGGTATTCCTTACAGGAGGTCAATAATGGATGCACTTACATTCAAACTGGCGAAAGCCATCGTGTTACGGCATGAGCGGGAACATGGCACCGATACACCAATCGAGCTGGTGCGATGCAAGCACGCACGCAGCTCAACATTGCGAGGTGTCGTCATCGCGCCCAGCACCAAGCGGGCGGGCAGGTGGCAGTTGTCGTTTTTCGACGCCTGCGGGTTCTATGGCGATTCACAGCATCCATCGAAAGTGGATGCCGTGGAGGAGGCGGTGCTGGAGGGATTCGTCACCGTGAGCCACGGACGCCTTGAACAAGCAATGCAGGATGACCTATGGCAAGCCGGCGTCAGATTTCATGACCCGGAAAGAGCACGAAAAGCCCATACGAGCGCGTGATGCAACATGGGTGGTATTTTTTTCATAAGGGAAGGCCGGCGCAGGCTGCGAGGTCTTCCCTCATTGCCCTGAGGGGGTGCTGAGGGAAGGCCTTCTGGCCTTCATTCAAATGCGCCGACCGGCTGCTGTCGGAAAAGAGCAGTGCCCTTTGTGCGGAATACCACCGTGCCCTGTAACGTTTCGGATCCAATACCTCTTTACATGGGTCTGGCGATCATCGGAATAAGCGCGTGTTTGTACTGGCGAGCAGCGCCCTTCGTGTCGCATGGGGTATCCGGCCGCAAGGCTGTCAAACCGTCTCAATGCTGGCGAATCGCCCAGCCGGACGCATTCAAAATGTTATTCAACTTCGCTCCGCAAGGGGCTTTTTCCGAGGGGGCGGTCAACCGCTTGCTGGGAAAAGGCTGTGCCTTGATGTGTTTTAACCGTGGCGACTGCGGCTTCAGTCGCGCCATTGCTGATCCTTGATCAGCGCCCATGTGCCCATGCCCACCTTCGGGTGAGCCGGACCGTACCCACGGGCACAGCGATCGCGACATTGTCCCCTTCGCGGGGAGATCGCCGGTCCATCTTCAAGAATCGCCGGCAAACCAAGCCGGCAATCATCCGCAACTCTGCGGGGAGATCACTCCCCAAGGGGTGGCCTCCCCACTTTTTTAATAATGAGGAGGTCACTATGACACTTGCCCTACGGCTAATTGACGCACAACCAGAAGACCGGTTTTCGGGTATTAACCACAACCATCTGACCGATGAGGAGCGAGCATCGGTGCTCAGGTTGGCCTTTGAAGTTCTGGACGCCAGTCACGCACCTGGTCAGAACCTGTCAGGTCCAAACGAAACCGCACAGTACCTGCGGTTTGTGTTCGAAGGCTACAAGAACGAGGTCTTCGGCGTCATCTTTCTCGACAACCGCAACCGGTTACTGGCGTTCGAAGAGCTTTTCTCCGGCACTATCGATGGATGCAGCGTCCATCCCAGGGTGGTCGTGCAGCGGACGCTGGCGCTAAACGCCGCAGCGGTCATTTTTGCCCACAACCACCCGAGCGGTGTCGCAGAGCCGTCACGGGCGGATGAAGCCCTCACGCGGCGTTTGAAGGATGCGCTGTCGTTGATCGATGTCCGCGTACTTGACCACCTGGTCGTGGGTGGTCAAGGTACGGTCTCGTTCGCCGAGCGTGGATTGCTTTAACCATTACACGGGCACGGCGGCCGCAACATTGTCCCACCGTAACCACCGTAACCACCGTAAAGGTGGCAATGAGGCGGCAATGCCCTTCACGGGGAGGCTGCCTGTCTATCTTCAAACCTGCCGCATCGTCATCGATGCGGTTTTTTCAACCACCCATCCGGGGAATCACATTCCCGGGGTCGGGAGCGTGCTTTCTCCGGCTATCAAGCGAGGAGAAAGTCATGGAAAAAATTATCAATGCTGTCATTTTGATCGTCGGCTCAGCTGCGTTGGTAGCGAGCATCTCTACCATCATCGTGCTCGGCGAAATCAGGAAAGAAATCCGTATGCATGATGTCGTGTCTGAATTCAGTGGCGGGACATGCAGTGTGCGGGCGCTCAATCCTGATTTTGTTATCAACGCCCAGCGTGGCCCGCATGCCATTGACGCGGCATTTCAAGATGGCCGATGACGGAGGCTTCGTGGATTGCACGAGGCTCAAACAAGAGTGCATGTGAAGTTCCATCAACCCCGCCGGGGAGTTCGCTCCCAGACGGGGCGCCTCCCTGGCATTTTCAACCTGGAGGAGGTGTTTATGATCAAACTGAGTGGTGTATTGACCATCAAATCCATCGACGGTCGTAATGGCCGTTTCTGCGTTGGCCGTCTGGTCACCGGCCTTGGCGAATTTACCGTCAAGGATACCTTGCTGGAGCAATATGATCCTGGCAAGTACGAGGGAGATTTCGGGATTTCCCGCATCTATCCCTATTCCTACTTTGCCAATGGCGGGGTCAGGGTCGAGATCAGGGCGTGCGTGGAAAGCATCGCCCTGGCCGGCATCGAACGGCTCACGCCAGAAGAGGAGAGGATGACGGCAGCTGAGCCTGATCCCCTCGATGAGGCGCCTACGGAAGCCAGGCAGGTAAGCGCAGGGGCCGGAACGTCGCAGGAGGATTCTGCTAAAACTGGCGGAAACATCTGTGGTACGGGCAATCCGGACGTGGATTTGTTCGGCGCCTTGTGGCCACTGGGTGATGAAGTCAAGCTCGACCCCACCGTGGACCGGGCGTTGTTCCGATCACAGCACGATCGTCTGAGGGCCTTGGGTTACCGCTTCCAGGCCGTTGGTCAGATATGGGTCAAGAGGGCGGCTGGCACTGAGTGAAAGTTTATTTAGCAAGGCATTTTTCAACATAAGCGAAGTTTTCAATCTCAAACCCATCATGGGCGACCACTGCCCATGGGGGTGGTCCGCCCGTGGTTTTGTTCAATCAAGCAAACCAAACAAAGGAGCGGATCATGCAACTTAATATTATGAGCGTCGACGAGGCCCCCGGGATCCATGTCGATGCCTTTTTGACGGATCAATCTTATCTTCGTTTCCTGTCCGTTTTGGGGCGGGACACCGAGATGCAGGAGTTCCTGGCCAGGCTTTCACTTTCCTCCAAGGAAGGCGGGCTGCAGGCATTCTGGGTCAACACGGATCCACCGAAATATGTGCAGATCGGTGACATCGGACGTTTCGAGAAGTTGTCGGGGCGGATGCCGAAGGGCAACCTCTTTGGCGAAGTCACGCACCTGTGGCTCTACGACCGTACTGCGGTGGAACCGGATTATGCGGGACGCCGGGCGCTGTTTCTCTTCCAGTCGGCAGAGGACACACCGGAAAACCGCGAATCCTTGAATGATCGGCTGTGGAGCATGGTGCGCGAGACCTGCCACCTGCCTCTCCTACCGCCGTGGCGGGATATGGTGCTCAGAGGTTTCACCGAGCACGGCTTCCTGAGACGGCTCGAAGGCGTGGGCATTACCGCCATTGAAGTCACCTTGCCCGAGCAGGAGGTCGAGGCGGTGGTGACAGGGTGGATACGGGCAGGTCAATTATCCCTGGACGGCGAGGCGGTTAGACAAGCCGAAGACCCGTTCGACGGCGCGCAGATCATCTCGATGTACACCCGTGCCCAGGCGATTGCCGACGGCGTGCTGGTGGACGTGACCGAGACTGCACGCGAGGCGGGGTTCCGATGTCCCGTGGCGCTCACACACGGCGTTTACGCAGAGTGTGTAGCCTGGGACAAGGAAGACAGCCGACGACAGACCCACCAGGACGAAGCGGGCCGGTTGTGGGATGTGCTCTGGATGGCGGCGGATGCGGCGAGACGGGGAGCATCCGGCGAGTCACGGACGCCGTATCAATTGCACTGTGTCCCGCGTGACGGAAAGAGCCATACGCCGGTGTTGGCCACCCTGCACGCACATGCCGGGCCGGGGGACAACGGTGAGCTGGTAATTACTATCATGCTGCCGCACGAAGACTAAACCGATGATGTTGTGCCCCTCTTACGAGGGGCCTTTTCTGAGGGTCTAATCTAGTCTAGGCCTTCAGAAAAGTTCAGGTGTTGTAACCGTGGCGACTGCGGCTTCAGTCGCGCCATTGCTGACCTCGGTCAGCGCCCCGTGCCCATGCCCACCTTCGGGTGTGCCGGACCGTATCCACGGGCACAGCGGCCGCAAGGCTGCCGGTCTATCTTCAACGTCGCTGTTTCTCGGAACAGCTATTTCAATCCCCGCCGGGGAAGGCATTCCCGGCAACGGGTTCCTTCCGCGTGTCGGGTCTCAAACTAAAGAGGAGACATCACATGGGCTGGACCTGTTCTCACAAATTGTCTGATCAATCCGTCGTGGACTTTCTGCGCGAGCGGTTTGATTGCGACAACGATTCGGCACAATGGAAAATACTCGATTGCGCCATCGTTAAGTTTCACACCGCATA
>CAZQIT010000036.1:0-8276 GCA_964592995.1 uncultured Nitrospirota bacterium
AAAAGTTTGTAGGAAACAAAAAACCAATCCCCATAGGAACGCTTGCAAGAAAACAGAGACACCTCTGAGAGGAGATAAGGAAGCCAATCTATCGGGGACCGGAAGGTCATATTTAAAGACCTGACCCCATGTTTGGTGCCGTAACGTGATAGATCGCATTGAGATAATCCGGCCGTACTGGTCTTGCCATAATGCGGAGTCCTACACCATTCCTAATGCCAAAGTAAAGACCTGACCCTAAGACCTGTTGGGTTTATTCACTACGATTGCAAGACCTATCCCTTCAGAATGGCTTGCTGAAAGGTCTCAACGTTTTTAAAGTTTTTTCCATAGTCGATCATCGTTGTTTTGACAAGAGGCTTACTTATAATCGTAACTTTAACAGTCGTACTCGTTTCCTGATCACATCGTATAGTCATCTCTTCACCAAAGGATGCCCAAGACATCTTCGTGGTAGCTACAATCTGTTTTTGAGCCTCGTTGTACTGAAGTTTTTTAACAAAACCAATGTTTTTTAGAGCCGCAAAACATTTTTCAATTACATCATTGCATTGACCTTGTGAGATTATTAATCTACTTTGACAAATATCTGCACTATGAGGAATTGTTTTTCTAGCAATTAAGTCGAGTATAAGAAAAACGAAAACTGTAGAGAATCCTAATAGAATTCCAAATACGATTCCGATTTTCAAACCATGAATTATAGTAGTACGGATACTTACAAGTATTCCAAAAGCCAGTGTTGCGCTTATAGTCGAGACTATAAACAAGATAAAGAATTTTTTAATTCTATTTCCGTTTAGCATTTCCGCCCACAGGGAGGTTTAGGGGGAGGGGGGGCAGGCGGTGGCCCCGGTGGTGGTTTTTCTCCACAGTTAAGTTGTCCAGCACATGGATCACCGATGTAATGATCAAGCAGTCCCCCGAGAGTACTGCCCAGCAGACCAATCCCAAGACCACCAGCGATAGCTCCAGGAGGACCCCCAACACCCGCACCAATTACACCACCAATGGCTCCACCAATTGCACCACCAAGGTATCCATAAGTACCACTTGTATCAAAAACGAAACCGACACCATCTACTACATGTCCAACTTGCAACCCCAATGGATCCCTAAACCTAACCGGATTATTCCCCACATACGCATAAAGATTAACATCGCCTCCCCCAAACCCAATCGGGTCTTCTGATATAAACCTCTGCATCCTCGGCGAGTAATACCGTGCCCGGTAGTAGTACAATCCCGTGCCGTCATTCTCCCTTCCGGTGTATTGAAAGGAGTTCGTGCTGGTTCCCGTGACCGTCGTGTTCCCAAACGGGTCGTAGGTGTATTGCGTGGTGACGGCGCCTGCGGCATCGGTGAGGGCAATGGTGCTGCCCAACGCATCGGTTAAATAATACTCCGCACCACTGCCGGATTGGCGGACAAAGGGTTCGTCAATATTCAAGCCCCGGAGATAGGTGGCAGAAATGGCGCCACCGCCGATCTCGGCCACCATGTCGTTACCGTCGTATTGATAGTCGGTCGTCACTCCGTTGATTGTCTTGCTGATTCTCCGCCCCAGGGCGTCGTAGCGGAAACCCGCAAAGAGCGCGGGGCTGCTGATGGCGGTGAGGCGGTTCCGCGCATCCCAGGTGTACGTCGTCGTGCCATCGCGGGTCAGGTTTCCGTTGGCGTCATGCGTCAACAGGTCCACATTGAACTGCATCATCTCGTTGGCCGCATCATACGCCGCCTGCACCGCCTCCGGCAGCAATGTTGCCGGGCCGCCAAAGCGCGTCAGGTGAATCCGGTTGCCTGCCCCGTCATACGTGTAGGCCAGTGATTCCACCAGACCCGCAGGTCCGGAATGATCCAGCGTCAAGAGCCGTGAGGCCGCATCGTAGCCGTAGTCCGTCGTGATCCCGTTGGGCAGTGTCAACCCCGTGCGACGGCCCGCAACATCATATCCCAGGCCAACACGCTGGGTCCCCTGTGCCATCTGCGTCAGGCGTGAACCTGCATCGTACTGATAGGTAACCGGCGTCTGACCATTGACCGTCATCGACGCCCGCCGATCTCCCGCATCGTAGGTGTAGGTCACAACACCACTGGAACTCAGTTCCGAAACCGGCCCCCTCCCCACACCATACCCAAACTGGATTAACCCCGATGCCGAATCACCCACCTGCAAAAGCCGCCCCACCGCATCATAGGTGTAATCGGTTCGGCCATCGGCATACACAGCGTCTGTTCTACGGTTCAGGGCGTCGTACTCAAACCGCGTGACCTGCCCCTTGCGGTCTGTAAACTGAATCAGGTTGCCGTTGAGGTCATATCCATATTGCTCCATCCGCCCCAGGGCATCCGTGCGGCTCGAAAGACGATCCATCACGTCGTAGACATAGGTCGTCGTCTGATTCTTCGCGTCGGTGACCGTAAGGAGATTCCCATTGGGGTCGTATGTGAACGCCGTCACGCCCCCATCGGCGTCTGTCACGGATCGGACACGGTTGAGCACATCGTAGGCATATGCCATCGTGACGCCGCGCGGATCGGTCAGGCTTGTCAGACGGGAGACCGCATCGTATGTGCGCGTCGTCCTGTTGCCCAGCGGGTCAGCCGTCGCCGTCAGGTTCCCCACATCGTCATATTCAAACACCGTCGTGTTGCCCAAAGAATCGGTGACTGAAGTCACCTGACCCGCCCCGTTATACGTCGCTGCGGTCGTCCTCCCCTCCCGGTCGGTCGTGGAAATCCGATTCCCTTCGGCGTCATAACTCAAGCGCGTCACGCCGCCCCCCGCATCGGCAATCTCCGTCACCTGATTGAAAACGGGTTCGTACACCGTCGTCGTGATATTCCCTGCGCCATCCACGGCCTCTGTGACATTGCCCTGCCCATCATATACATACTGCGCCGCCCGTCCCAACGAGGCGTCATTCACCAATAATTGCTGGGTCTGCACATCCCGCTCATAGCGGCTCACCTGGCCCAACGGATCAACATACTCATTCAGGGCCAGGGGATCCGCGCTGCCGTCAAACTTATAGACTTTCCGATTCCCATTGGGATCGGTCACCGTCGTCCCCAAATGAGAACAGTCCAGAAGACGCCCACGCACCGGATCGATGCACTCCCGAAGCGCGTAGTCAAAACGCCACTCGCTCCCATCGGCCTGAACCTGCCGCACCAAACGTCCCGTGTCAATTCGTCCTGTGCCCACCACACCAGCCTGCTGGTAGGTGTTCTCCATGAATCGAATCCCCCGTGCATCCGTAATCGTCTTGATGCCATACTCGGTGGTTTTGATCCCCCCCCGCGTATTCACCAATGCCTCATAGGTGTACTGCGTCACACTCCCGCCCATATCGGTTACCGTCGCAAGTCGGCCTGCAGCGTCATAGCCGTAAGAGACCGTCCGGCCCAAGTTGTCCTGCATTTGAGTGATCAGTCCACCTTGAGACTGCACCGCAACCCCCTGTCCACCCGATTCATCCAGGCGGGTGATCACGCCACTGGCATTGCGGGAAATGAGGAGATTATTCCCGTTTCGATCTGTCTGCTCAACCAGCAACCATAGACCCTGCGGAATCGGAGAAAATCCAGCAGCAAAGCGCCAGATGCGACCGTCCTTAAAACGCAGGGTAAGACTTGATCCCTCCAAGGTGAGCACAGACCCCGTCACAAAAGGAGCGGGGCGGAAGGGAGAAAATTGCCCAACCGGGTCGTCTGCACGATGGGAGAACGTTTGTCGGTAATTCCCCGGGAAGATCACACGGAACACGTCGTTGCTTACTTTCAGTACCACCAGATCCATGGAGAGAGCCCAGCCAGGCCCCAACCCCAACTGAAATCCCGCAATCTTCCCAAACGGATCGTAGGGATTGTAATTGCGGTCCACCCTGATTGGAACCTGACCTGTGACAACCAAGTCTGTCTTGTTCACGATCACATGACCCAGGCGTAAATCCACAGGGTCTCCGTCCACCGGATCTTGTGGTGGCGGTGGTGGTGGTGGCGGCGGTGGTGGCGGTGGCGGTGGCGGTGGTGGCGGCGGTGGCGGTGGCGGTGGCGGTGGCGGTGGCGGTGGCGGTGGCGGCGGCGGCGGCGGCGGTGGCGGTGGCGGTGGCGGTGGCGGCGGCGGCGGTGGCGGTGGCGGCGGCGGCGGCGGGTTCGGAGGGATGGCATTCCGGTTAATAATGCACACCACCCCGCAGACACCACAGAAGCGCTCGACCCCCACCCCGGGGTCGGAGACAGCCTCTGTCCCGTCCGCACTCACCGTTGCCATTCCCGCTTTCTTCCACGCTGCGGCATCCCCCATCGGCGAGGCGTCATAATACCAAATCTCGGCCTGCTCGCCCGGGTCCATGTCCAAATCATTCGGCAGGGTTATCGGCAATGGCGCACTCGGCACACCCCCCTGTGGCGTTCCAAAAAAGACCTGATAGAGCGACCGCGTTGGCCCCGGTGGAAAGGGAACCGCCAACTGATCCGGCCGCAGACGCTCAATCGCAATCTGCGTTTTGAGAACCCCATCCCAACCCATAATCGTCACACCCGCAGGCAGCGTCAGGGAGACCCCTGGATACTTGGAATTGGTGATGACCTGATCGGAAAGGGCATTGTCGATGGGAATAAATTGCGCAAGCGGCGGGGGCGGCGTAATCCGAAACGGCGGCAAAATGAGCGGCTGCCCCTCGATCAACGTAATGCCCATCGCGTAGATGGGGAGGCCCGCCTGCGCCGCGTTGGCGTTTACCATCAACGGCTGAATGCCCGCAGGGACACCCACAAAAATAAAATTCCCCGCAGCATCCGTCTGAGTCTGAACCCCCGCCAGTGTCAGTTGCACATTCGGAAGGGGTTCGCCATCCACCAACAGGAACTGCCCTGAAAGCGACGTCACCCCGCCTGCAACCACCTCCAAGGTCAACGGAACCGATGCCCTCTTCTCGCCCGTGTCCAACAGCGCGCTGCCGACAAGGGTGAAGGAAACAAGGCCCACCGACGCGGCGGCATCCACATTCAATGTCAGGACGGTCCCTTCTCCAGCCGTTAATGCCGGGGCGGTAAATGTCGCCGTCAAACCACTTGGAAGAGCGCTGAGGCCCAGGAACACCAAACCCGTAAAATCGCCAACCCCGCTGACACGGACAAAATAACTCGCCTGCCCCCCCTGTGTGGCGATGACCTGCGTGGGTGCGATGCTCAACGTAAAGTCGGTGCGGGGGATCACCGTGAAATCGAGGCGATCCGTGCCCTGCGGCGTCGTCAGGACAAGCAGACCGCTGGTCGCCCCCTGCGGCACCGTCGTTGTGATACGGGTTGTGGTGGCCGAGGTGACCACCGCAGGCGTTCCACCGAAGACCACCTGATTGTGGACGGCCTCCGGATCAAAGTCCCGGCCCTCAATCGTGACAGGTGTTCCCATCGGCCCGCTGCCAGGCGTGACATGCAGAATCGTCGGAATCAATCTGGCCTCCACGACCAGGTCGTCCGGCGCACTATCGACCTCACCATCGTTGACGATGAGCTGAATGGCATAGGTGCCCAACAGATCGGGCGTGAGAGTCGGTATGGGGATTGAGGCGTTGCTCAACTGCGCAAGACTCCCCACCGGCTGCGCTGTCAGCACCCAATGGTAGGTGAGGGAATCTCCATTCGGATCGTGACTTGCGCTGCCATCCAGCAGAACTTCGACCCCCGTCCGTACCGCCTGATCGACCCCGACATCGGCTACGGGCGGGTCGTTTACGGAGACCGTCACCACTGCGTCCGGAGCGCTGTCGGCCCTGCCATCATTCACGATCAGCCGCACCACATAGTCGCCACCCCGATCGGCAATGAATGTCGGAGCAGCCGTGTCGGCGCCGGTCAGCACTGCGGCGCTTCCCTGCGGAACAGAGACCATGTTCCAGAGGTAGGTCATCGCATCCCCATCCGGATCAAATGAGGCGGAACCGTTCAACATGACCTGCGTCTTTCTGGACACGGTTTGGTCCGGACCGGCGTTGGCCGTCGGCGCGGCATTGGGAAACGCCGCCACCACAACCACCACATCAATGGCACTCTCCAGGAGGCCGTCGGAAACCATCAGGTGAACGACATACTCTCCCGTCATGTCTGGGACAAACGCGGGAGACGGGGTATCCGGCATTTTCAGAACGGCAGCGCTCCCCACCGGCAGGGCCGAGAAGATCCATTGATACGTCAGGGGGTCTCCGTCCGGATCATGCGACCCGCTTCCATCCAGCGTGACGAGGGCACCCGTTACCACACTCTGATCCGGTCCGGCATGGGCCACCGGTGGATTGTTTGGGCGCGCGGCCGTTACCACCAGGTCGTCTGGTGCGCTGTCGGCCTGTCCATCATTCACAATGAGTTGAATGGCATAAACACCGGACAGATCGGACGTGAAGGTTGGCTGCACGGCGTTGGGATCGCTCAATTGCGCAACACTGCCGCCGGGCACCCCTAAGAACACCCAGTGATACGTGATTAAATCGTTGTCGGGGTCAAACGACAAGCTGCCGTCCAACGTTACGTTTGTTCCGGCAACCACCTGCTGATCAATGCCCGCGTTGGCCATCGGTGGTGTATTCGGATCTGTCGCCGTAACAACAACCTCATCGGGCAGGCTGCTCAAGGTACCGTCATTCACAACCAAGCTAAATCGGTAGACCCCACCGGCATCGGCAATGAAGGCTGGACGGACCGCTGTGGGCGTATTGAGCGCCGCAGCACTTCCAGGCGGCCTGTCAATGAACGCCCAGTCATAGGTCAGCAGGTCACCGTCTGGATCGCGCGACAGACTCCCCTCCAGCGTGACAATCTGTCCGGTGGCCACAGACTGATCCGATCCCGCATCGGACACCGGAAGCCGGTTTTGTTGCACCTGTCCCACAATGCGCAGAACAATAGAACCACCCGGTTTGCCCCTCAGGTGGATAACCAGTTCATTGGTCGTCTTCAGGTGAACCTGCCGGACAACACCACGATGAAGAGGCGCATCACCCGCGCCGACAATCTTTTCCCCATTCAAAAAAATGACAGCGGTACCCCCTCGACGGTGATCTCCAGGGTTGCCCCGCGCGCCTGCTTTGACAGACAGGATATAGGGAGGCTGAACATTCTCAGGCAGCGTAAAACTCCGAGAAAAAACGTCCGGCGGGCCAGATGTCCGCCGAAATTGCTCCGGGCCGAAGAGCATGGCAGTCGTATCGGCCGTCACCACAGCAACGGGAAACGCCGCGAAGACAACCATAAAGAGCAGAACTTTTCGCATCGTTGAAATCATAGGGCCACCCTAACGATGACAAACATGATCTTCTTCATCACAGAGCCGTTGCCGTCACATTCGTCGCGCCGTAATTGATGTTGAACAGGCCGCCGTCATCTACCGTGCTAAATGTACCGCTGCGGGAACCAAACGTCATGATCTGGAAAAGATCACCCGAGGCAGGGATAAAACCATCCGTCAGGATGAGCTTGAGGGTGCCACCCAAGGTTGCAGCGCCGGTAATATTCAACGCGCTGAATTGGCTGCCCACAGTGAGACCACCCATTTCAATGGCCAGCGTGCCTGCACTGCTTTGCGTGTAGCCTGACGTCAATTTCATCACCCCCGTCTGTACCTCCACCGTACCGCTGTTGTTGAAGACAACTTCAACCGTCGCGGTACCCGTGCCCACCGACTTCCGGAAAATGCCGCTGTTGTTAAACGTGGACATCGGGGCGAGATAGTAGTCTATCAGCCGATCTCCCTGTATATCCCACAATCCGGTGTTGTCCACAACCGAGGCCGAACTCATCCGAAAATCGCCCCCCGTCCAGACCACCGTCCCCGCGTTCTTCAGCGTGTAACCGGAAAGGGTCTTGAGGCTGGCCCCCTCCATCGCCAGCGTGCTCCCCACCGCCAGCGTCAACACCCCCCCACCGCTCATCGTCCCGCCCGTCCAGGTCAACCGACCCAGAATCGTGGCCGTCCCCTGCAATGTCCCGACGGTCAACTTCAAGTTCTCCGACGTAATATTCCCGCTGAGGGTAAATGTCCCCGTCGTCATTTCTGCAGCACCAACGCCCGTAAATTTGGAACCGTCATTGAACGTGGCCCCGCCAATGAAACTGATCACCCCCGTCTGCACCTCCACCGTACCGCTGTTGTTGAAGACAACCTCAACCGTCGCGGTACCCGTGCCCACCGACTTCCGGAAAATGCCGCTGTTGTTAAACGTGGACATCGGGGCGAGATAGTAGTCTATCAGCCGATCTCCCTGTATATCCCACAA
>CAZQIT010000037.1:0-3520 GCA_964592995.1 uncultured Nitrospirota bacterium
GGGCAGCATCAGCGAGATGGGCTGAAGCCAGCCCGGCAACACGGAAACCGGAGGCCGGGTGTATTCGGGGACGATCCTAAACGGGCACGAAGCCGGAAACGGCGGATCCAGACAAGGATTGGCCTAAAAAAAAGCGGATGAGCCTGTTCCCTACTCTACCCAGGCCGCATTTTGACCCCAAGCCGCATTTCGAAACGCAAGTGCCTCTGTCGCTGCACGGGATGCACCCAAAAGGCCGTGCATCCCATCCATGGGCACCTTGGGGCACCTGGGACACCCGTGATTTATCGACCCTCCTCGTACAGTTTTTGATAATCCATCACCATTCGATCTACGGAAAACATGGTTTTCATTCGGCACAACCCCTCCGTCCCCATGTGTCGGATCAAATCGGGATTGCCCAGCAATGCCAGTAATTTATCCGCGAGCGCATTGGCATCCATGGCGGGCACCAAAAAGCCGGTCTGGCCCTCCTGTATGACCTCTCGGTTGCCTCCTACATCGGTGGCCACAACGGGCTTTCCAGCCGCCATTGCCTCCAGAATGGAGAGCGAAAGGCCTTCCGAAAGAGACGGCAAGACAAAAACATCCATCGCCTGAAGCAAAGCGGGAATATCTTCCCTGAATCCCAAAAATTGGACGTGCTGGTCGATACCCAGCCCCTTGGCCTCGTTTTGGAGGTCGGAAAGAAGTCTCCCCTGACCGGCAATAATGAAAACGGTCTTGGGGAGGTGCTTCAGCACCCTAGCCGCCGCTTGAAGCAAATAGGTCTGCCCTTTGACCGGGTAAAGATTTCCGACCGTCCCAACAATCGTTTGTGTCTCGGAGACGCCCAAGTCTCGTCTTGTTTTTTCGCGTTGACGGGAATCTGACTGGAACGGGGCCGGATCAATGCCGTTGTGCAGCACCCTAATGCTTCTTTCGGGGATACCCAGACCGCTGACGATGAACTGTTTCAGATCGTTTGAGACGGCCACCATCTTGGCTTGGTAGGCCACAAGGCGATACAGGAGCCTCCTGCGCCATTTTTCTGGGTAATAATTCTTTCCGTGGATGGTCGCCACAATCGGGACGCGGGTCACGGCGGATAACATGCTGCCATAGACATTCATGGCAAACTCATGGGCATGGATCAGGTCTACGTTGCGACTGCGGATCAGACGTCCGAGACGGATCAGCCAATCCAGATCAAAAGAACGTCTCTGCGGAACCACCAGGGTTTCAATCCCCTTCTTCCGCAACTGCCCGGCAAGCCAGCCCTCGCGAAGAAGACAGACCAAGGATTGGTAGCGGCCTTGATCCAGGCCCTCTGCCACACTGATGAGCATCTTCTCCGCGCCGCCCGGATCCCCCGTTTCAATCAGATGGAGCACTGTTTTCATTCTTTCACCGCATGTTTTAGGGCAACAGCGAATCCCATCAGAACCCAAAAACAGGGATAATATAAAACTGAAATAAATGCCCCGCTCGCCAAATAGCCGACCAAACTCCCTTCCAGGCCCCGACTTCCGTAAAGGGCAAGACCTTTCTCATGACGAAAGAGGGCGGAAGTTCGCCATATGTCTTTCCAGGTCAAGAAAAGCATGGCCAGAAAAATGACGACTCCAATAAGACCCAATTCCGAAAACAGGGTAAAATAGAGGGAATGCACAACCCGACCCGCGTGTGATCTGCCGCCGTATCCTTCTCCCACTTCGTATTCCCCGATTCTCCAAGGAAAGTTGCCTTGTCCCACGCCCCAAATCGGATGATCCAAAAACATGTCCCAAGCCACTCCCCATAGATGAAGCCGTGCCCCGCCCGTTCCCTTATTCGGCCCCTCGTCTTGAATAGACTGCACCTCCTTCCAGTATTCGTCCGATCTGGCATAGAACATAAAGACCATCAGGAGACCCACGCAAACGAGGGAGACCATTTTATTGGGAGATCGCAGCCAACAGTATGCTCCTACGGCGCATAGGCCTACGAATCCTCCACGGGAAAGTGTGGCCATAATGGTCGCAATAAAAAGAAACGTCAGACCAAAATAAACGATTTTTCTGAGCCGACGGGTTTCCGCCATCGCCGTAAAGAAGGCAATGGGGAGAACCATATTCAAGACCAAACAGAAGTCATTTTCGTCGCCGATAAACCCACCAATGCCGCGTCCTTTATTCAAGAGACCCATCACAGCCAAATACACATGAATACCCAACCAAATATCAATCAGCTTCCTATACCGTTGCCGAGAATCAACGAAGGTAATGATGCCCAGATAGGCCACAAAGGAAATAAGCATGGCCCTCGCCGTATGAAAGGCCCAGTAGTTGTTGGTCGCAAGCGGGATATGGGGAACCATGAACACCAGCCAGGCGATAAACCACTTCGTTTGGAGATCGGAAAATCGGAACCGTTGTCTCGTGGCAAACAGGAAAAAGACAATCACCAGACCCACGAGGCGAGGCAGATGGAGCGGCTCAAGACCGGGGAGGGTGCTCTGGGGGCGGGCAAATTCTAGGATAAGGTAGACGGCAACCGCATAAAACGGGGCCGCACTCTGCCGTGCGCGAACAACACGCCCATCCGTAATCGTTTGCGCTCGGTGCAACACGTGCATTTGCGGTCTCCGTGGCAGGTACACCCTGATCTTGCGGCTACCGTAAAACGGATGCCGGGTGTATTCGGCGTCAATCAGTGCCAGCAACGTAAGTTCCTGCTCATCCGGTTCTGCTGCCCTGACGGCGCATAGACCGTGGAGCGGTTAACGCCCGCAAGGAAGCATTGACGAGTCAGCGTCAGTGGTTCGATGGCGCCGACCCAATGCTTGCGCGTTTCTACGGGCTGATCCCAGACTTTTTTTTAAGCCAGTCCAATTCCATTTTCAACCGCCCGATCTCGGAATAAAGCCGCTCCGGGCTGGCGGACGGATCGGCAGGTTTCGGGCCGCGCTTGGCATCAAACAAGCTGGGAGCCTGCTCTTGCAGCGCCTTCTTCCACGTGCCGACCTGCGTCGGATGAACACCATAATCCTGGCCAATTTCGTTCACCGTCTTGATACCACGGATCGCTTCAAATGCGACCTTGGCCTTGAACTCACCCGTAAAAATCTTACGCTTCGATTCACTCATAACCTGCCCCCCAATTGCAGCAGGTTACCATCTTAATCTATTGTCTGAAAACGAGGGTCCCACGGCGGATTTGTTCTCATGGGACTGATGTTTGGTGGATGACGTAAAACGTAAAACAGTACAGGTGTTTTATCTTTTCAGGGCTATAACTGATGACAATGGAATTAAAACACGAACCCTATGATTTTATTATGGAATCTGTTTAGAACAAATTAGCCGTGACTAGGGTCCACTATAAAGCGCCACGCGATCCTCCGCAATGACAAAGCCAACCAGATCGTGCTGTGCCTTCAAATGCAACGCCTCCCGCACTGATTTCGGCAGGGTGATCTGGGCTTTGGCCCCCACCTGCGAGGTGATGATTTTGGGGTGCATAGACGCTCCTCCTGAATTCTCGGATTTCCAACTACAAA
>CAZQIT010000038.1:0-5194 GCA_964592995.1 uncultured Nitrospirota bacterium
TGCCGAGCTTGCGCGCGTCGATGAAGAGCGTCTCGCCGCGCCGGTCGTGGAAAGCCTGTCCGGAGCCTGTCGAAGGACGGCCGTTTCGCTTGTTGCGCGCGAGGAACCAGAGGCAGACCGGGATCTGCGTCGAGTAGAAGAGCTGGCCCGGCAGTGCCACCATGCAGTCCACGAGGTCGGCCTCGATAATGGCTTTTCGGATATCGCCCTCACCTGACTGGTTCGACGACATCGAGCCGTTGGCGAGCACGAACCCGGCGAGCCCTGTGGGCGCAAGGTGGTGGATGAAATGCTGCACCCAAGCGTAGTTGGCGTTGCCTGCGGGCGGCGTCCCGTAGACCCAGCGCTGGTCGTCCTTGAGCAGATCGCCGCGCCAGTCGCTGTCGTTGAATGGCGGATTGGCCAGCACGTAGTCGGCCTTGAGGTCGGGGTGCCGGTCGTTGTGGAAGGTGTCGCCGTGCGCGATCTGCGCATCGATGCCGCGGATGGCGAGGTTCATCTTGGCCAGCCGCCAAGTGGTGTAGTTGGACTCCTGGCCGTAAATGGAGATGTCGCCGAGCCTGCCTGCGTGGGCCTCGATGAACTTCTCGCTCTGCACGAACATGCCACCCGATCCACAGCAGGGGTCGTAGACGCGTGCCCCCTTTCCATCGAGACGGAACGGCGCGAGCATCTCGACCAGTACGCGCACCACATGCGAGGGCGTGTAGAACTGGCCGCCGCTCTTGCCCTCGGCGCTGGCGAAGCGGGAGAGGAAGTACTCGTACACGCGACCGAGCGTGTCCCGGGCGCGGTCGGCTACACTGCCGAGCGAGATGTCGCTGACCAGATTGATGATCTGACCGAGGCGCTGCTTGTCGAGGCCGGCGCGCCCGAAGTCTTTCGGCAGCACACCCTTGAGCTGGGGGTTGTCGCGTTCGATGGCGGCCATGGCGTCGTCCACCAGCGTGCCGATGGTGGGCTGCGGTGCGCTCGCCTTCAGATGCGCCCAGCGTGCCTCCTTCGGCACCCAGAAAATGCTAACGGCGCGATACTCGTCAGGGTCTTCAGGGTCGGCGCCCTTCTTTTTCTCGGCCATAAGCTCGGCGTGCCTCGCCTCGAAGGCGTCGGAGATGTACTTGAGGAAGATCAGGCCGAGGACGACGTGCTTGTACTCCGCCGCGTCCATGTTGTTGCGTAGCGCGTCGGCGGCGGCCCAGAGCTTGGCTTCGAAGCCGAGGTTGGCGTTGGTGTCGTTCACGGGGGCTACGTTTTTCTTCACTTTGGGCATACGGTCCCTCTTGGGGCTCTGGCGATGAGATTGTTTTGGACGCGACTAACGCTTGGCAGTAAGGCACCGCAACGATATTACCTAAAGCGATCGAGATTTAAGGGTTGCTTCAAGTGCTGGGGTGGAATGCGCATGACGTTTTGCAAAGGGCAAAGCCACTCGCAGAACCTTGCCTGCCACAAGGAGGTAGCGGACTCACGATCCATCTTGCATCGACCCCTCTTCAACAGGGCTTATGGTACCTCCACCGATATAAAATGGCAATAAAGCCGTAGCAGTTTCCCTTGGAAAACCGATCTGTTTGCACACCAGATTTACATCTGCGACGGCTGGGGTGACCACAAAATAGAATCTGCAACAGCGCCCCACGATCAGGGCAATTGGGTCTTTTGGCGCCCTGTCCCCGGCTATTGTCTTTCTTTCCGAACCACGCCCGTTCGAATCGCGGCCTTTGCGACCTCCTCCGCGACCCGTTTGGCGACCTTCCGGTTAAAGACGGCGGGAATGATATAGTCTTCCGAGAGGGCCTCTTTTGGAATGATTGACGCAATGGCGCGGGCGGCGGCAAGCTTCATCTCCTCGTTGATCTCCGTCGCGCCCACATCGAGTGCCCCCCGGAAGATGCCGGGGAAGGCCAACACATTGTTGATCTGATTGGGATAGTCCGACCGACCGGTGGCAATAATTCTGGCGACCCCGGCCACCGCCTCGGGCATAATCTCTGGCGTGGGGTTGGCGAGCGCGAAAACAATCGGGTCACGCGCCATCCGTTTGACCGCAGAGGAAGAGAGCGCCCCGGGCCCGGAAACCCCAATGAAGAGGTCAGCCCCTTCCAGTGCGTCTTCCAGAGAGCCTCTCTTTTTGAGCGGGTTCGTCCGCTTGGCATAGTGCAATTTGACGGGCGTCATTCCCGCCTTTCTGCCCACATAGAGGATGCCATCGCGGTCGCAGCCGATGATCTCCCGGACGCCAGAAGACAGAAGGATATCGGTGGTGGCAATTCCGGCCGCGCCAACGCCACAAACCACCACTTTGAGGGTCGTCAGCGGCTTATTCACGATCCGGACGGCATTCAGGAGCGCTGACAGGATCACCACCGCCGTGCCATGCTGGTCATCGTGGAGGATCGGAATATCTAACCGGGATTTAAGGCTGGCTTCGATCTCAAAACACCGGGGAGAAGAGATATCCTCCAGGTGAATTCCCCCAAAGCCCGGGGCAATCCGGACAATGGTCTCCACGATCTCTTTCGGGTCCTGGGTTGCAAGGCAGAGCGGGAAGGCATCAATGCCCGCAAACTCCTTAAAGAGCATCACCTTTCCCTCCATCACGGGCATCGCCGCCTCCGGGCCGATATTGCCGAGGCCGAGAACGGCGGAGCCATCGGTGACCACCGCAACGCAGTTCTTTTTAATCGTCAGGGAATAGGCTTTCGTTTTGTCTTTATGAATGGCCATGCAAATTCGCGCCACCCCCGGGGTATAGACCCGCGCAAGGTCGTCACGGGTCTGAATCGGGATTTTATTGGCGATCTCAATCTTGCCCCCTCGATGAAGGAGGAAGGTTCGGTCCGCGACCTCGACCACCTGCACCCCGTCAAGGCGCTTCACTGCGGCGACGATCTCCTCCGTATGTTCCTCGTCTCGCGCGTTGATGACGATATCGCGGGTCACCACGTTGGGCTTCACGGTGACGATATCAATCGAGCCGATATCTCCTCCCATCTGGCCAATGGCGGAGGTGACCTTCCCAATCATTCCAATGCGGTTTTTCAGTTTGAGCCGAAGGGTAAAGCTATGGTTTGCACCCGGGATGGCCATGCTCAATCTCCAAGAGCGTTTGCTTGATCTTAATCCCGCCGGTATAGCCACCCAGGGTCTGATTTTTACGGATCACGCGGTGGCACGGGATAATAATGGGAAGCGGATTCCTGCCGCAGGCATTCCCGATAACACGCGCCCCGCTGGCCATTCGCAGCCTGCTTGCAACCCATTGATAGCTTCGGGTTTCTCCATAGGGAATTTCCTGGAGGATCCACCAGACCGACTGCTGTAAAAGGGTCCCGGTGGAAAAGAGGGTCGGCTCGTCAAACGTAATCCTCTCTCCCTGAAAATAGCGGGAGAGCCGATCACGCCATGGCTGGAACTGCGTCTCGTTCTCTTTCGGGATTGTTCCCATTCGCTTTTGCGCGGCGGACAAAAACTCGGCACGGGTTCTCTTCCAGGTCAACCAGCAAAGACGCTCCCTTGAAGAGACCAGCCAGAGCGGACCCAATGGCGATTCCACGCCGCTGTAAAAAAATTCTTCTGCACGAGTCATATAGTATTTCTTAACACAAGATCGACAGACTGACAAGGAGGACGTGGCCCTTTATTGACACCCTTGGCCGTTCTCTCTATCATGCCCCGGTAGAGCTGGCGGGGGGCCGACGGACCCCTGAATGGCCTGCTGACCAAGGGGGGGTATGAGCGATTTTTCTCCGGGGCTGGCCGGGGTACCAGCGGCCCGATCCAAAGTAAGCGATCTGGATGGAAAACAGGGAATTCTGGAATATCGCGGGATCCGGATTGAAACGCTGGCCGAGCGGAGCCATTTTACTGAAACCGCCTATTTCCTGCTGTTCGGCAACCTCCCCTCTCGCAGCGAACTGGCACGGTTTGATGAGGACTTACGCATCCATCGTCGGATTAAATATCGGATTGTCGATCTGATTAAATGCCTTCCCGAACAGGGTCATCCGATGGACGCCATTCAGGCCGCAGTGGCTGCCCTGGGGATGTTTTATCCGGACCGAAATGTCCAGGATAAAAATGCACAATATCTTTCAGCCGTCAGGCTGATTGCGAAACTCCCCACGATCATTGCCGCGTATGCCCGCTTGAGGCGGGGAGATGATATCGTCCAGCCTCGTGATGATCTCAATCACGCGGAAAACTTCCTGTATATGCTCACCGAGAAGGTGCCCGATAAAGTGATGTCCGAAGTCCTGGACACCGCGCTGATCCTTCACGCGGAGCATACGATGAATGCCTCCACTTTCAGTGGCCTGGTCACGGCCTCGACGCTTGCCGATCCTTATACCGTGGTTTCTTCCGCCATCGGCACGCTCAAAGGGCCGCTCCACGGCGGGGCTACCGAAAAGGTCCTCTTGATGCTGCACGAAATTGGAGGCGTGGAACAGGTCCGCCCCTATCTCGAACGCAAAATTGCCGCCCACTCAAAAATTATGGGGCTGGGACATCGGGAGTATAAGGTGAAAGACCCACGCGCCATCATCTTACAGCGGCTCGCGAAGCGGCTTTTTGACCACTATGGCATCTCTCCCCTGTACGAGGTGGCGTTGGAGGTTGAACGGGTCGGAGAAGCCCTGCTTTCGTCCAAGGGCGTGTACGCCAATGTTGATTTTTACTCCGGAATTCTCTACACCAAGATGGGGATTGAATCCGACTTTTTCACGCCGATTTTTGCGATGGCCCGTGTGGTCGGCTGGCTTTCGCACTGGCTGGAACAAGTGAAGGATAACCACATCTTTCGCCCCTCTGAAATCTATGAGGGGGTTCACGATCAACACTACCTCCCCCTGTCCGAACGCAACGCGTAGAAGATGTCCCAGTTTGATACGGCGCTCAACGCCAGGTTTTACTTCACAAGGGGGATGGATCTTCTCGCGCAAAAACAACATCCGCAAGCCGAGAAGGCGTTTCGAGAGGTTCTCGTAAACGAGCCGGAACATCTGGAGGCCTCTTTCCAGCTTGGCTTATTGCTGACGTTCCTGAAGCAATGGGAGGAGGCGATCGTGTTGTTTAAGACGGTCATTCGGCTTAAGCCCGATTTTTTAGAGGCCTACTTGAGGCTGGGCGTTGCCTACGGGATGTTGGGGCGTCACTGGGACGCCATTGATTACCTCAAGAAGGCGATTAACCT
>CAZQIT010000039.1:0-5884 GCA_964592995.1 uncultured Nitrospirota bacterium
GGAGCGGACGTTGTTGTTCTTTCCCTCCACCTCCACCAGACAGATGCCGCAGGAGCCAAACGACGAAAAGGTGTAGTGATAACACATGGCGGGGACTTCCATGCCGATCTCGCGCATCGCGTCCAGCAGCAGCGTCCCCTCCGGCACTTGCACCGCCCGGCCGTCGATGGTGATATTCAGCCGCTTCTTGCCGTCGGACAAGGCCTGCATCTCCGGCCGCGTCGGCAACTGAATGATGGCATCGGTCATGGAATCCTGGCTCATGGGAAAGTTTCCCTCATGCTGTACGTAGCGGCACACGGTTCCGCGTCCCGGCTGGGCACTTCGAGGATGCGGTGAGCGTCTCCAGCGCCAACAGCTTTTCCGCTACGGTTTTTGGAAAGTCGACGAAGACAAAATGATTTTTGTGATACAGGTAGTCCTCTCCGCTCTCATCCACAATACGGATAAGATCGTCCTGGGCGGCCATGAGGTCCGGAAGAATCGGATAGACCTTTCCGCAAATCAGAGACACCTTATAGTCGGTATTATCGACGCACAAGGCAAATGGCTTTGTGAGGGATTGCTTCATGAATGATCCAGATAGCGCTTGATTTTTAAGTCTCTTTTACCGATACCATGTGCCTCATACCAGTGCAACTCGACCCTGCGCAGGACACCATTCTGCAAACAAACCACGGCAGCGCCTTTTAGTTTGCGCCACCGACCTTGACCATAAGCCCTGCGGAGATCAGGAAGGGTTCGAATCTCTGAACCTGAAGCAATCACCTCAACGTTGGTAATGGAGCCAACAACCTCAAATTTCACCGATCCTCACCGAGGACATGCCGATCCATTTGGACATTCGCCGCTCGACCTCTTCCTGACTCAACACGCGACCCGCTTCCACATCTTGAATGCCCCATTCAATCTTTTGGCGGACGAAAATGTGGTATTGGATCTCCTCGAAAGACGCTTCATCTGCAATCTGGTCCAGTATCTTCCGCACTTCCTGCTTTGCCGTGACCATCGTGGCCTCCCGTGTGTCAGTATCCCCCTTCACGCCTCTTGAACCACCATGTTAGCCCATTCGGAGGCGGATGCTCAAGAGACGGGCGGCGGGCTGTCGCTCCGGTTGACGGGGTCCAGTAACCGCCGTACCTTCTCCGCCTGTTGCATCGCCACCTGTGGGTCGGAGTCCAGCAGCGTGATGTGTCCCATCTTGCGCCCGGCCTTCACCGTCTGTTTTCGGTAGTGATATACCCGCGCTCCGGGGAGGGAGAACAGCTCCTTCGTGTGGGATTGCAGGGTGTCGATTTCATGGCCCAGAATGTTGACCATCACCGCGCAGGAGAGAAGTTGCGGAGCGACGATCGGGAGACCGCAGAGCACCCGAACTTGTTGTTCAAACTGGGAGACGGTGGCTGCATCCATGCTGTAATGGCCGGAGTTATGCGGACGGGGCGCAATCTCGTTGATGCACAGCGCGCCGTCAGGCAACAGAAACAGCTCCACGCAGAAAACGCCTGCGCTCTGGAGTGCGGCGACAGCGTCGGAGGCCAGAGACGTGGCGCGACGCGCCAGGGCCGGATTGATGTCGGCCGGTGTCTGACTGGTTCGAAGAATGCCCCGTTCATGCACATTCTCGGAGATCGGATACGGGATGATCCGGCCTTCCGAATCGCAGGCCAGGATCAACGATAATTCCTTCAGGTGGGGCACCCATTGTTCCACAACCCAGCGTGCGCTGCTTGTCTTCCTGAAGAAGGAAGGGTGCGACCGAAGCGTCTGGGCCAGGGCAGCCGCATCTTGTGTGCGATTGAGACGGAACTGACCGTGGCCATCATAGCCTCCCGTCGCCGTTTTGCACACGGCGGGAAAATCCAGAGGCAGGGTGGGCAGTGTCGCCGGATCGTCAAACGTCCAAAAGGGGGTCACCGGAAGCCCCCGTTCGGATAGAAACTGTTTTTGCAAAACGCGGTTCTGCAAGAGCCGCAGAACACGGCTGGTGGGTCGCAGGGGCACTTCCACTTCGATCGCGTCTGCCAGATTGGGCGGAATGTTTTCCCATTCGTAGGTAACGGCGCACGTCTCCTTCAGAAAAGCGCGATAGGCCGCAACATCGTCAAAAGGAGCGCCAATGAAAAGGTCGGCACAGGATCGGGCGGGCGCGTTGACGTCCGGGTCCCAGACGACCACCGGGTAGCCCATCCGCTTTGCGGTGACGGCAAAGAACATCCCCAGTTGTCCGCCCCCCAGAACGCCAATTTTTTGCCCCGGCTTGATCATCACAGGCGTCATTTCTGGATGGCCAAACGGGTCTGTTCCGCACGAAAGTCCAACAGCGCCTGACGAATTTTAGGCTCTTTCAACGCCAGAATGGCTGCGGCCAAGAGGGCCGCGTTTTCGGCCGCACCGATGGCGACGGTGGCGACGGGAATGCCCATCGGCATCTGAACGATGGACAGGAGCGAATCCAGACCGCCCAAGTGTGAAGTCGGGATGGGGACGCCGATGACCGGAAGATGGGTCTTGGCGGCCATCATGCCGGGGAGATGCGCGGCCCCCCCCGCCCCGGCAATAATCACTTGCAGGCCACGAGACTCGGCCGATTCGGCAAATTCAAACAACCGATCCGGCGTGCGATGGGCCGAAACGACGCTCAGCTCGGATGCGATCCGCAGCAATTTGAGCATCGCTTTCGCCTTCTCCAGAATCGGAAAATCGCTCCGGCTCCCCCCCACAATACCCACCAACACCCGCTGGTCTGTCTTCATTGAGAGATTCCTTTATGCGGAAAGAATGGCTTTGGCCCGCGCAACGTCCTGATGCATTTGCAGGATCAGCGCCGCTTCGTTGTCAAACTTCTGATCGTCCCGAATCCGGTCGATAAAGGAAACCACCAGCCGTTTTTCATACAGCGCTTCCCGCCATTCAAACAGATGGACTTCCAGCCGGGGAGACCGCATTCCAAAGGTGGGTCTCTGTCCGATGTAGGCCACCCCGTCGCGCGACAACACCCCGTCCACGTTTAGAATATCGACCCGCACCGCATAGATGCCCATCGCGGGGATCATCTCCTTTGGGAGACGCAGATTGGCAGTCGGGAATCCCAGTTGCGTTCCCATCCCCTCCCCGTGAACGACCTTCCCTCGCAAGGTATAATGCCGTCCCATCATGCTGCCTGCAAGCAAGACCGCGCCGTCCCGGATCAGCGCGCGGATTTTGGAAGAGCTGACAATCTCCCCTTCCACGAAAACAGGTGGTTCTGCAAAAACGTCAAAGCCCAAGGCAGCGCCCAGACGGACCAGTTCCGAAACCGTGCCACTGCGCTCTTTTCCAAAGCGGTAATTTTCTCCGACCATGACCCTCCCGCACGCGATTTTATCACACAAAAAATGCCGGACAAACACTTCGGGGGTCTGCGCGGCAAAGGCCGAATCAAACTCAGCGACAAAGGCCACGTCAATTCCGGCGGCCTCAATGAGACGCATCTTTTCTTGAAAAGTATTCAGCAGCTTAAACTCCCGCTCCGGCGAGAGGACCTGTGTGGGATGGGGTTCAAAGGTCAGCACCGCCGCCGGCACGCCAATCTTCCGGGCCTGTTCGACGGTGTGTGAGAGAATCGCCTGATGGCCCCGATGCAGGCCGTCAAAGTTGCCGATGGCCAGCACTGGACGCAGCGGAAGGGGTTGAATGTTCGGTGTGCCGATGATCAGCTTCATGGCCAAAGTCCATCCCGCATCTGCCGTGCCGCTTCTTTGGCAAAATAGGTCAGGATCATGTCGGCCCCCGCACGTCGGATCGAAATCAGCGATTCGGATAGGGCCCGCGATTCGTCAATCCACCCCTTCTGTGCCGCCGCGCGGATCATGGCATATTCACCGCTGACCTGAAAAGCGGCCACCGGCAGATCGAAGCGATCCTTCACCTCACGGATCACATCCAGACAGGGGAGCGCCGGTTTGACCATCACAATATCGGCCCCCTCCTCCACGTCCAACGCGACTTCCCGGAAGGCCTCCCGGCGATTGGCCACATCCATCTGATAGCTTTTGCGGTCTCCGAACTGCGGCGCACAACCGGCTGCATCCCGAAAGGGGGCATAAAAACAGGAGGCATATTTTGCGGCATAGGAAAGGATCGGTACCTGCGCATGACCTTGTGCATCCAGAACCCTCCGGATAGCGCCGACGCGCCCATCCATCATGTCTGATGGGGCCACGAGATCAGCCCCGGCGTCGGCATGGACGCGGGCCATTGTGGCCAGCACTTCCAGCGTTTCGTCGTTCTGTATCTGTCCGTCTCTCACAATACCACAATGTCCGTGAAGGGTGTATTCGTCAATGCAGACATCGGTGATGACCAGAAGGTCCGGCATGGCCGTTTTAAGGGCGCGGAGTGCGCGTGGAATGACGCCATCCGGATCGGTTGCCGCGTGTCCCAGATCGTCCTTTGTTTTCGGGATGCCAAAGAGGATGATGGCGGGGATGCCCAGGTGATACGCCTCCTGCGCCTCCTGGAGCAGCGCCGGAACGGAGAGACGATATTGCCCCGGCATTGAGGGGATTTCACTTTTTCCGGAAGATTCCTCCGTTACAAACAGGGGCAGAATCAGTTGATCGACCGACAGGGCGGTCTCCCGCACCAACCGCCGGAGCATCTCATTTTGTCGAAGCCGTCTGGGACGATGAAGTGGGAAAGGCATGTTATTGATACTCTACCAGAATCGTCCAGGAAGAGGTAGCCGATGTTCTGGTAGGGGCGCACGGCCGTGCGCCCCTGCACGCACCAGAGTATCGGCACGCTCAGAAAGGGGTGTTAGGGCACATCCAGGGTCATATCGCAGTTCGCTGCGGTGTCGGCACTACTGGAACCGCCGTTACATATATCCGTGTTGAGGCCGCCGTCCAGGGTGTCATTACCGCTCCCGCAAAAGAGATTGTCGTTGCCATCCTCGCCCAGAAGAATGTCATTGCCACTGTTGCCAGAGAGCCAGTCATTGCCAGTGCTGCCGCAGATAACATCGTAGCCATTCAGTCCCTCAATGACATCATTGCCACCGAGGCCCGCGATCACATCCGAACCCGACGTGCCAGAGATGAGGCCCCCACTTCGGCGAAGATAGACCCTAGAAATTAAATTGTAAAATCACCATGATCGGCGACACGGCTAATTTGTTCTAAACAGACTTCATAATAAAATCATAGGGTTCGTGTTTTAATTTAATTGTCATCCGTTACAGCCCTGAAAAGATAAAACACCTGTACTGCTTTACGTTTTACGTCATTCATCAAACCTCAGTCCCATGAGAACAAATCCGCCGTGGATCGGCGATTTGCAGGGGCAATGTTGGTAGGGGCGGCCGTGTGCCCCTACCAACTACCACGTCAAACAGTCCGTCTCAGGGCCACCTCATGAAGAATTTTTGTTCATGACTAAATCCAGCGTGTGATTATCCCATCCACACATTTTTCTTAGCCTTTTTATGGACTGCCCTTTTGCTTTTGAAAGCTGTAATAAATTCAGAGCAACATGACGTATGATCGCCATCGCATACGGGGCATTGCCCTTTCTAATTCTCGAATAATCCTCATTAAAGGACATATCCAGCACCCAGTGTAGCGTATTCTCTATCGCCCAATGGCTCCGAACACTCTTAAGCACTTTCTCCGGCGTATCTGTCAGCGAAGAAATATAATACCGAGACTCTTCTGTCGTCTCTTTTGATTTTCTCACAGAGTGTATCTTAATCATACTTCGAATCGATGACCAAGGTATTGAACTTGCGTTGTGGCAGGCCGTATACTACGTTCCTGTATTGAAGTCGGGGGCGTTGTGCGTTTTGACCGGTTTACAATAAAGGCCCAGGAGGCCCTGCAAGAGGCGCAAAACAGGGCCTCCG
>CAZQIT010000040.1:0-5460 GCA_964592995.1 uncultured Nitrospirota bacterium
TGTTGCTCGATCCGCATGCCCCAGTGTCGCGGTTACCCTCTCGGCGTATTGATCAAAGCGCGATTCCATCCCTGTGTCCATGCTGCCCTCCCCACCTGTTGAGTATGCGAAACACATCTTATAACACAGTACAATTAGGAGCCTTCCACAAATAGCTTCCCCATATTATGATATACTTCGTGAAGGTGTCGGACGCAGAGATGAGTCAAACTTTACAATCCCCAGTCTAATAAAAACAAATGGTTACAGACCGCGACGGGGAATCTACCTCCGATAAACTTAGGGATCATCCATGAATAACATCCACATAAAGATGCGCCCCATCTTGAGCCACATTTGGAGACACCTTTTATGAATCCACTCGTCCAATTGACTGCACTGGGGCAATCTCCCTGGTTTGACTATATCCGCAGGGGGATGATCCTCTCCGGTGAATTGCAGGCCATGATTGAGCATGACGGACTGATGGGGATCACCTCCAATCCTTCCATTTTCGAGAAAAGTATCGGTGGCAGCGCGGACTATACGCCAGCAATCAAGCAGCTCGCAGAACACCCGATCCATGTCAAGCAACTTTATGAAACGCTTGCCATTCGGGATATTCAGGACGCTGCGGAACTCCTTTATCCGGTTTATGTGCGCACGGAGGGACGCGACGGCTATGTGAGCCTGGAAGTTTCCCCCCATTTGGCCTATCACACCCAGGAGAGCATCGACGAGGCCGTGCGGCTGCACCATGCGGTCGGACGGGACAACGTCATGATCAAAATCCCAGCCACTTCGGAAGGCATACCGGCCATCGAACACCTCATCACTCAGGGGATAAACGTTAATGTCACCCTGCTCTTCAGCGTCGAGACCTATGCGCAGGTGGCTTGGGCCTATATTGCGGGACTGGAGAAGCGCGCCGCGTTCGGACAGGATGTGCGCATGGCTTCGGTGGCCAGTTTTTTTATCAGCCGAATCGACACTTGGATCGATAACCGACTTTCTGCGCTCGAAAATGCCGAGACCGATGCGGGGCGTCAAATCCATCTGCAAGCCCTGAGCGGGAAGGCCGCCATCGCCAACGCCAAAATCGCTTATCTCAAGTTTCAGGAGATATTCTCCCATCCTCGCTTTTTGGCCCTTCAGTCCCGTGGCGCACGGGTTCAGCGCCTGCTCTTTGGCAGCACCGGAACCAAAAACCCAAAATATGCCGATACCTATTATGTCGATACCTTGATTGCCCCCGATACCGTCAATACGCTCCCGGTCACCACATTCAACGCCTTTCGCGATCATGGTCGGGTATCGGACAGCCTGCTGACCGGATTGGACGAAGCGAAGGAATCCCTCCGTCTTCTTTCGGAGTGCGGCATCAATCTGCACCGCGTCACGGACGAATTGCTGCGGGACGGCGTCCAACTTTTTTCTGATGCGTTCACGCAGCTCCTATGCACCCTTTCGGAAAAACGCCGTGGGATTCTGGGTGCCCGCCTGAATCGGCAGATGGATGACGTCGTGAATGACGCAGCGGTGCAGGCCCAATTGACGGCGCTTCAACAGGATCAATTTGTCCCGCGACTCTGGGCCGAAGACGCCACCCTATGGCCCCCTGAAGCGGCTGACACCATTCGACAGGGGCTGGGTTGGTTGCACGCGCCCGATTGGACGCCGGAACAATCTGCGCGGAGACAGGCGCTCGCAACCTCCATTCATCGGGAAGGGTTTACACACATTCTTTTGATGGGCATGGGGGGGAGCAGTCTTTGTCCACACGTCCTTCGAGAGCTGTTCGGCGTTATTCCGGGCAAACCTGCTTTACATATTTTGGATAGCACGCTACCGACGCAGATACGGCAAATCGAAGCCGCAATCGATCCTGAGAAGACCCTTTATATCCTCGCCAGCAAGTCCGGAACCACGCTGGAGGTGATGGCCTTCTATCAATACTTTTTTGACCGTATGCGTCAAATCAAAGGAGAGCGGGCGGGTGCGCACTTTGTCGCCATCACCGACGCCGAATCGCCCCTTTCACAACTGGCGCGGGAGAAGCATTTCAGGGACATCCTCCCGGGCAGATCCAACATCGGAGGGCGCTATGCCGCGCTCTCTTATTTTGGAATGTTTCCCGCCGAGTTGATGGGAATTGATGTCACCCGCCTGCTGGATCGCGCCCGACTTCTGCGTTATGAGTGCGACCCCGTCGTTCCGTTGAATCAGAACCCCGGCGTCATGCTGGGCGTCATTCTGGGGGAGATGGCGCGACGCGGACAAGACAAACTGACCTGGATCGCCTCCCCTTCCGTGCGCCCCCTCGGTCTCTGGCTGGAACAACTCATCGCCGAAAGTACGGGGAAAAATGATACGGGGATCATCCCCATCCATGATGAACCCGTGGGCCGTCCGGAGGTTTATGGACGGGATCGTCTTTTTGTCTATCTTCGAGACATGGTCGGTGCGGAGGAAGCGCAAGATCAGCAGGTGGAAGCACTCAAAAAGGCCGGGCATCCGGTCGTTCGCATTGAGCTTGCAGAGCAAATCAATATCGGACAGGAGTTTTTTCGGTGGGAGATGGCCACAGCCGTGGCCGGATCCATCCTGGGGGTCAATCCGTTCGATCAACCCCATGTCGAGGAGAGTAAGACACAGACCCGAAACATCCTTTTGGGAGGACGCCCGGAACTTTCAGACGATGTCCCGCTGATCATCGCCGACGGCATTCGGATTGATGCCGATGTGGAAAATCGGGCGGCGTTGCAAGGGCAAAAAACGTTGCGCGGCGCTCTATTCGCCCACCTTTCGCGTCTGGACGAGGGGGACTATGTCGCCCTGCTGGCCTATCTTCCGCAGACGGAGACCCATCATCAGGCGCTTCAGGCGATTCGACGTACCATTCGTGATCAGAAAAAGGTGGCCACGACCCTGGGCTATGGCCCGCGCTTTTTGCATTCCACCGGACAGCTCCATAAGGGGGGGCCGAATACCGGCCTTTTTATCCAGATTACCGCAGAGATGGGCACGGACCTGCCGATTCCGGGCGAGCACTACACCTTTGGCATGTTGACGGCCGCGCAAGCAATGGGTGACGCGATCGCGCTCAGCCAACGAAATCGCCGCCTGATCCGAATTCACCTGGGCGCCGACATCCAGTCTGGACTGGATCACCTTCTTCAGGCATTGGAGCATCCATGATCGTTGCGGTGGCCTGCGATCATGGCGGATTCTGCCGAAAAGAATCTGTCATTCGCACCCTTCTCCATGACGGCCATGAGGTGATGGACCTGGGTACCCATTCGTCGGACCCCGTCGATTATCCAGACTATGCCGAGGCGGCTGGACGGGCCATTCAGTCTGGCCGGGCGGAACGCGCCATCCTTCTGTGCGGCAGCGGCGTCGGCGCCTGTATCGCCGCCAACAAGATGCGAGGCATTCGGGCGGGACTCTGCCACGACACCTATTCCGCCCATCAGGGAGTGGAACATGACGCCATGAATGTCCTGGCCCTGGGCGCACGGGTGATCGGTTCGGCCCTGACCATCGAAGTGGTGCGGGCCTTTCTGGGCGCACGATTTACGGAAGAAGAGCGGTATATCCGGAGGCTTCAAAAAGTGGAGCAACTGGAGAAGGGCGTTTCACCCTTCCTCTAAGAAATTGATGCCGGAAGTTGTGGTTTCTCAGTGAGTTGGAATCCGAGTGCTTCGTCCCGTTTTTATAGGTTTTTCAGGACATCCTTTCGGTACTTTTCTTCATCGTGCTGCTCCCCTTTATCCACAAAGTCCTAGCCATATCTCAGGAGGTGATAAACCGTTCGGGCCAGTTTGTGCGCGGTCGCCGTGATCGCTTTCGGCGCCTCCAACCGCGCCCGCATCCCCCGTATCCATCGACAAAAAGCCCCTATCCTGCTGTTACTGCGAACGGTCAGGTCTTTACTTTGGCATTAAGGATATTGTCAACTTTTTTCCGAAATGGCTCATCGTTCTTGAGGCGTTCGGCTACTTTACTCACACGGCGACTCACCCCGGTATACCCCATCTTAAACAGATTGGCAATCGCTTTCAGTCCTAAGGAATCATAAAATAATTACATGGACTTTTAAGTATCTGTGATGTAAGCTGGGTGCATGGATACCGATGCGATGATTACGGCGCGGCATAAGGGGCTTGTTGGGTTTCTTGACGAGCGTCAACGACGATTGCACGCGGCGGTAGAAGCCAGATCGCTGGGGCACGGAGGCATCAAGCGTGTTTGGCAAGCGACTGGCGTGGCGCGCGGTTCGATCTTGCTTGGACTCAAAGAACTGGAGGCACCGGTACTGGGGCAGGAGGGTGAGCGTCGAGCGATCAGGCGCCCTGGTGCAGGCCGCAAGAAATTGGGCGAGCAAGACCCGAATATGCGGGCTGCGCTGGAGCGGCTGGTTGAACCGACGACGCGAGGGCATCCGGAATCCCCCTTGCGCTGGACTTGCAAGAGTTTGATGCAGTTGGCCGGTGAATTGAGCGCGCAAGGTCATCGGGTCAGTCATGTGTCGGTGGGGGTGTTGCTCAAAGAGATGGGGTACAGCCTGCAAGAGAACCGCAAAACGCTGGAGGGAGCGAGTCATCCGGATCGCAACACGCAGTTTGAATATATCAACCAGAAGGTCCAATCTACCCTGATGGCAGGACAGCCGGTCATTTCGGTGGATACCAAGAAGAAGGAACTGATCGGTCCCTATAAAAACGGCGGCAAACAATGGCGGCCCAAGGGCAATCCTGAACGCGTCAAAGTGCATGACTTTGTCGACGACGAACTGGGGCGAGCCAATCCGTACGGGGTCTATGACGTCGCCCACAACGCCGGCTGGGTCAGCGTGGGCACGGACCATGACACGGCCAGCTTTGCCGTCGAAACCATCCGGCGCTGGTGGTTTGCCATGGGCAAGCCGTCCTATCCCTCATCACGGGAACTGATGATTATGGCCGATGGGGGCGGCAGCAATGGCTCACGAGTCCGGCTGTGGAAATTGGAACTACAGCAATTGGCCGACGAACTCGCCTTGACCATTTGTGTGCGTCATTTTCCACCCGGTACAAGCAAGTGGAACAAGATTGAGCACCGGCTGTTTTCACATATCAGTCTGAACTGGCGAGGGCAGCCCTTGGTCAGCCATGAAGTAATCGTCAAGCTGATTGCAGCGACGACCACTCGAAAGGGGCTGAAAGTGCGCGCCGAACTCGATTCGAATGCTTACCAAAAGGGCGTCAAAGTGACAGACAGGGAATTCGCTACCATTCAACTGACCCGTGACGACTTCCACGGCGATTGGAACTATATCATCAGCCCACGCCCATAAAAACGTCCATGTTATTTATTTATAAGTCCTAACCCGCCTGCACGTCGAGCCGCGTAGATTGCCACTTGGCGCGCCTCACTCGGACGCCATGTCGGCTGAACCATTTCCTCCACACTTTTACCATATCCATTGGCCACCCGCAT
>CAZQIT010000041.1:0-5153 GCA_964592995.1 uncultured Nitrospirota bacterium
CGAGGTTTGTCTGCCGTGAGCTTTTGCGCGACCCTGAAGGCGGCAGCCGTGAACATCTTTCGTGCAACGGCGTTCCGGAATCGGATCGAAGGAGAAAAGAGGGCCCTGGAAGCGATGACGATCGGCATTTCAGACGTTTTCCACGCTTTCAAAGCGCAAACCACAAACGCGCTAACGAACAGGCGACCAGGAACTGGACTCCCGTGGCCTTTCCGCCAGTGTTCGGCTCGGTGTGCCGCCTGACTTCTTACGAGACCATCAATTGTACTGTGTTGTAAATGCGTTTCGCATCCTCAACAGAGGGGAGGGCAGCATGGACACAGGGATGGAATCGCGCTTTGATCAAAACGCCGAGAGGGTAACCTGCTGCAATTGGGGGGCAGGTTATGAGTGAATCGAAGCGTAAGATTTTTACAGGTGAGTTCAAGGCCAAGGTCGTATTTGAAGCGATCTGTGGTGAATGTGACCCGTCCAAATCAAGTATGGAGTACGGACATCACGTATATCCCGTCGGCGCGCGTGAGATTCTCGACTTGGCGCACAAGAACGGTGCGGCCGACGATTACACCGAGGCGATCCGCGCCAGCGTCCTGCAGCGGACTGATCCGAGTCAAGCAGATGGGTGAGCATGGCCGGAGCAGCGCAGTCGGTGGCTGTGGTGTTCGAGAAGGACGCCCCAAGGGTGGGCGTGCCTCTCAACTTGAGGGTTCCAGTCCCCCCGCGTGGGCGCGCTTCATTTCTGCAACCGACAGGTAGAGACAGGCCGCACCGGCGAGCGTGATCGAAAGGGCGTCTCCACCGGTTTCGCCCAGCAGCGTGTGCGAGACATCGGCGGTGCGCAGGTGATGCGCGAAAGCCGGATAGTGCTCGGGCGACACGGTGACCACAAACCGCGCCTGTGATTCGCCAAACAGATAGGCGTCCAGCCGGATGTTTCCGTGGTCGATTTGTAGAGATGCGCCGATCTCAAACGGCGCGTGGATGGCGCATTCGGCCAGCGCGACGGCCAGCCCCCCCTCGGCGCAATCCTGAATGCAGGTGAGCCATCCCGCATTCGCGGCGGCCAGCACTGCTGCCTGAACGGTGGCCTCGCGTTCGAAATGCAGGATCGGCGGAAAGCCCCGCTCCTGGGAATGGATCGTCTTGAGATATTCGCTGCCGCCCAATTCCTCTAGTGTCTGCCCGACCAGCATCACCTGCTCCCCCGCCGATTTGAATCCGGGCCCAATCGGCAGCAGGCCCTCGTCCACCAGGCCGACCATCGCCACAATCGGCGTGGGATAAATTCCCGCGCCCCGCGTTTCGTTATAAAAGCTGACATTCCCGCTGACAATCGGCACGTTCAGTTTCCGACACGCCTCGCCCATCCCTTCCAAACAGAGGCCGAATTGCCACATCACCTCCGGGCGCTCCGGGTTGCCAAAGTTGAGGCCGTCCGACAGCGCAATCGGTTTCGCCCCGACGCTGATGAGATTGCGCGCCGCCTCCGCTACGGCAATCGCCCCGCCATAATACGGATTCAGCAGGCAGTAGAGGCTGTTGCCGTCCACTGTCATGGCCAGATACCGACCCGTCTCTTTGATCCGAATCACCGCCGCCCCCGCGCCGGGGCCGAGCACCGTGTTCGTTCCCACCATGTGGTCGTATTGCTGATAAACCCACGCCCGGCTGGAAAGATTGGGCGATGCCAGAAGCGTCCGCAGCGTGTCGGAATAGGACTTGGGTTGGGGAAGGGTGTCGAGCGAAAGGGATTGGATGAGGTCGTGATAGCGGGGCGGTTCGGCGGGGCGCTCATACACCGGCGCATCCGACGTGAGCGCGGAGACGGGGACTGCGGCCACCACGCGCTCCCCTTCCATAATGGTGAGCGCACCGGTGTCGGTCACCCGCCCGATGACGGCGCAGGCCAGCCCCCATTTTTTGAAAATGGCCGCGATGTCGGACTCGCGCCCGGCGTGGGCCACCAGCAACATCCGTTCCTGCGATTCACTGATGAGCACTTCCTCCGGTGTCATACCCACCTCGCGCAGAGGCACGCAGGAGAGGTCAATCTCAATGCCGCAGCCGCCCCGATGGGCCATCTCTGACGACGCACTGATCAAGCCTGCCGCGCCCATGTCCTGAATGCCGACCACATACCCCGTGGCCAGCGCCTCAAGGCACGCCTCCAGAAGTTGCTTGCCACAAAAGGGGTCGCCGACCTGCACGGTGTGGCGCTTCTCGTCTGTCTGACCGAGTGCTGCGGAGGCCATCGTGGCACCATGGACACCGTCGCGTCCGGTCAATGCGCCCACGTAGAGCAGGGGATTGCCCACGCCGCCGGCTGCGGCCTTGATGATGTCCGACCGGCGGGCGATGCCCAGGCAGAAGGCGTTGACCAATGGATTGTTGGAATAAATCTCGTTGAAATAAATCTCGCCGCCCACCGTCGGCACGCCGATACAGTTGCCGTAGCCCGCAATGCCCGCCACGACCTGTTCCATCAGATAGCGGTTTTTGGGAGAAGAGAGCGGGCCGAAGCGGAGTGAGTTGAGCAGCGCCACAGGACGCGCGCCCATCGTGAAGATGTCGCGCAGGATGCCGCCGACGCCGGTGGCCGCGCCCTGATAGGGTTCGATGTAGGAAGGGTGATTGTGCGATTCGATCTTGAAGACGGCCACCCAGCCGCCGCCGATGTCCACAGCACCCGCGTTCTCCCCCGGCCCCTGAACGACATGCTCCCCCGTCGTCGGCAACCGGTTGAGATACACCTTCGAGCTTTTATAGCTGCAATGCTCGCTCCACATGGCCGAGAAGAGTGCCCGCTCCACGTCGTTGGGCGCGCGCGAAAGCAGCACCTCAATCTTCTTGAGTTCGTCGTCTGTAATGGGATGGGCCATCGGGTTCCGAGTTTTTTAGAGTGAATAGGATGCCAGAGGCACAATCCGACCCGCGCCTCTCTCTACCTGACCGGGGGCGACACGACGCGCTGCCGGTCTATTGCGGGTTGATCCGAACGATGGCCTGTTCCCGCAACCTGCGGAGATAGTCTTGTCGCTTTTCCGTCTCTTTTTCTGCCCGAAGACGATCCCGTATTTCCTGCTGGACATCCGATTCGGGCCGGTTGGGGGATTGATCGCGATGCGCCTGATCATACTCCTCCACCATTTTTTGGGAGACGAAAATAAAAGAAGAAACCCGCTCATGCAGGAGCTGTTCAATCCAGAGATGTCTGCGCACCTCCTCTTTTAACCCCGCTTCAGACCACCCCACCGACTGAAGGGCATTCTGAAAGGATGAATCCTGAAATCGAAGACGGATCAGCCCCATCTGGACATCCACTTCCGCGTCGGTGGGGGGATTGGGAATAAACCGACGGGCCTCCACGTCCAGCAGGTGTTCGTCAATCAGATGGTGGATCCGTTGGGAGGCGCTGTGGACCTCCTCAATCTGGAACGCCTCAAAAAAGAGGTGATGTCGCTCCAGGTCAGAGCGGAAAATGAGGTTGTCATTTACGACTGCCGAAATTTGCTCGACCACCACCGCATGAACGTCGCCACGGCAGGCCAACAGGAGGAGCAGACAGACGACGGTGCGCAACATCACCTTACCCCTTCGGGTTCCAGAACGGCTCAAACTTTCCGCCGCGCGTTACCCAGACGATGTAGGGGGCTTCTTTGACATCCCCCTTTTCGTCAAACGCAATGTGTCCGCTGGCGCCATCATATTGGAGGTGGCGCAGTGTTTCGGCAATCACGGGTCCTTCCAGGCGATCGGACTGTGAAATCGCCGTCAACAAGATACTCGCCGCGTCATAGGCGTAAATGGCGTACGGCGCCAGTTCGTTGCCATACTTTGCCCTGTACTGGCTCAGAAACGCCGCCGCGTGGGGCAGGGCTTCGGGGTCGGGGGTAAAGGTCAGGTATGTGCCTTCCGCCGACTCACCCGCAATTTCGATAAACTTAGGGTCGTATACGCCATCCCCACTCACGATCGGTGCGGTAAGGCCCACTTCCCGCGCCTGCCTGGCAACGAGGCCCCCTTCCGGGAAGATGCCCCCAAAAAACAACACCTCCGGTGCCCTGTCCTTGAGGGTGGTCAGAATGCCCCTGAAGTCTTTGTCTCCCTGCGTGATACTGTCGAAGGAGACGACCTCCACCCCGTCCGCCGCATAGGGGGCCAGATTCTTTTGGACCTCCTCGGCCAGGCCCTGCCCGTAAGTCGTTTTATCATGCAGGATTGCAACCCGTTTGACCTTTAATTGGCGCGCAATGAGGTCGGCGGCCACCTTCCCTTGCTGGTCATCTCGGCCACAGACCCGAAAGACGTTCCGAAAGCCCTGCTCGGTCAGTCTCGGATTGGTGGAGGCGGGGGTGATCATGGGGATGCCCGCGTCGTGATAGACCGATGAGGCGGGGATGGAGGCGCTGGAGTTAAAGTGACCCACCATCCCCAGAATGCCCGCATTGACCATCTTGTGTGCCACCGAATTGGCCTGCTTGGGGTCATGCTGATCGTCCCCCACCTCCAAGCGAATTTTTTTGCCGGCGATGCCCCCTTTGGCATTCCACTCGTCCACGGCCAAGCGTGCGCCACGTTCAATATCGCCTCCCAGCTTGCTCTGATCCCCCGTCATGGGGCCGGCCACGCCGATGATGATCTCGGACGCTTTCTCGGACGTCCCCTTTTGGCATCCGGTTAGGAGCGCCAACACCAGTCCCAATCCTGCGGTCATTCGACCCATCTGTGCCTCCTATTGTGGTGGAATTTTAGAGAGCCAGTCCATGATTGAAATGACTTCAGCTTCCGTCAGAACAGAACTATAAGGGGGCATCTGATTTTGCCCCTCCAGGACGGTCGTAACGAATTGTGCTTGTGGAAGGGTCTTTCCGGATTGGACCAGCGCGGGCGCGCGGCTGGCCCCTTCTCCCCGGTTGCCATGACACTTGGCGCAACGGACATCTGCTCGTTTGATGCCGTGAAAGATCTGTCCGCCCGGGTGATCCGGCAGCGGAATGGACGGCTTCTCACAGCCTGCCGCAACCCAGAGCAGAAGACAGAACGACGCGCAGACGAAGGCGCGGTGCGAAAATGTTGTGCGTTTTGGCATCTTGATTCGCATGACCCATCTCGACAGGGCTTTATTACGCAGGCGGATTATAGTACATTTCCGG
>CAZQIT010000042.1:0-4074 GCA_964592995.1 uncultured Nitrospirota bacterium
GCGCGCATACCCTTTGGTATGTAAGCGATGAGCAACGCAGCAAACAGGGATGAATCGGCAGCCCGACTGGGGATGTTATTCATGGACGAGCCCTAAGGTGGAGTATAAGATGATGACCGATTCGGACAAGGTGTTGGCCGAAGTGTTGGCCGAAGTGGCCGATACAGCCGTTACGCCCGACCCTGTGATACAGAAACAACCCGACGAAGTGGCTGCGCTCTGCGCCGACCTTGAAAAGAAAGAACAAGCCGCCAGAGAAGCGCAGGATCGTTATCTGCGCACACTCGCCGATTTTGAAAATTACAGGAAACGCAGTCAGAAAGAGCAGGCAGAGCAGGCCCGATTTGCCAATGAGCGGCTCATCAAAGAGTTGCTGCCTGTCATTGATAATCTGGAGCGCGCACTGTCTCATTCCAGGGCCACACAGGATTTCGCCAATATGCTGGACGGCATTGCCCTGGTTCACAAGCAGCAGTTATCCGTCCTGTCGAAGTTCGGCGTTCGCCCGATTGAGAGTCTCAACGCCCCCTTCGACCCCCTCATTCACCAGTCCATCGGTCAGGTTGATCTGGAGGTCTCAGGCGGATACAACGCAGAAGATGCGGATAATCGGGTGGCCAGCGAGGCTCAAAGGGGTTATTTCCTGCATGAACGAGTGCTCCGTCCCGCCCTGGTTGTCATTGGTGTCAAAAAGAAATCCATCGAAACAACGCACGAACAGACTTAAAGAAGGCTTCTGATCCCCACAACCGTAAGGCATGGCAAGGAGGAGTTTGGAATGGCAAAGGTGATCGGCATTGATCTTGGAACCACATTTTCCTGTGTTTCCTATGTAACGGGCGGGGACCCGGAGGTCATTCCCAATGCGGAGGGAAATCGCACAACCCCTTCCATTGCGGCGGTGACGGACAAAGGCGAACGTCTGGTGGGGCAGGTGGCGCGTAGACAGGCGGTGACCAATCCGACCCATACAATTTTTTCTGTCAAACGGCTGATCGGCCGCAAATATGATTCGACGCAGGTACAGGAGGCCATGAAACGTCTCCCCTATAAAGTGGTGAAGGCCGCCAACGGGGACGCCCATGTCGAAATTCAGGGAAAGGTTTACAGCCCGCAGGAGATTTCCGCGATGGTCTTGCAGAAACTGAAGCAGGACGCCGAGAATTTCCTGGGTGAAAAGATCACCGAGGCCGTCATTACCGTGCCCGCCTATTTTGACGATAGCCAGCGGCAGGCCACAAAAGACGCGGGGGCCATTGCGGGCCTGAAGGTACTTCGCATTATCAACGAGCCGACGGCGGCGGCGTTGGCCTATGGTCTGGACAAAAAGAAAGATGAAAAAATTGCCGTCTACGATCTGGGGGGGGGGACGTTTGACGTCTCCGTCCTGGAGATCGGCGAAGGGGTTTTTGAAGTTAAGGCGACCAACGGAGACACTTATCTGGGTGGAGATGATTTTGATCTGAAAGTGCTCGACTGGCTGGTGGACGAGTTCAAAAAAGAAAACGGGATTGATCTAAAAAAAGATAAAATGGCGCTTCAGCGGCTGAAAGAGGCGGCGGAAAAGGCCAAGATTGAGCTTTCGTCCTCCCTAGAGACTGAGATCAATCTGCCTTTTATCACGGCGGACGCCGCAGGCCCCAAACATCTGGTGATCAAGCTCTCCCGCGCCAAGCTGGAACAGTTGGTGGACGATCTGATTCAGCGCTCCATTGAGCCGTGCCGAAAGGCGCTGGTTGATGCGGGGATGACCCCATCGGACATTCATGAAGTGGTGTTGGTGGGCGGGATGACCCGGATGCCAAAGGTGCAGCAGGCGGTAAAGGCCTTCTTCGGCAGGGAGCCGCACAAGGGGGTCAATCCGGACGAGGTGGTGGCCGTGGGTGCCGCCATCCAGGGGGCCGTGCTCAAGGGGGAGGTTAAGGATGTCCTGTTGCTGGACGTGACCCCTCTCTCGCTGGGGATTGAAACCCTTGGGGGTGTCTTTACGCGCATCATTGATCGCAATACCACCGTGCCCACCAAAAAGAGCCAGGTCTTCTCCACAGCGGCGGACAGCCAGACGGCGGTGACCATCCGGGTTCAGCAGGGGGAGCGTGAGATGGCCAACGACAACAAGCTGTTGGGTCAGTTTGATCTGGTCGGCATCCCCTCCGCGCCACGGGGCGTGCCGCAGATTGAAGTCACCTTCGACATTGACGCCAATGGCATCGTGCATGTCTCCGCCAAAGACATGGCGACACAAAAAGAGCAGTCGATTCAGATCACGGCGTCCAGTGGCCTCAACAAGGATGAAGTGGACAAGCTGGTCAAGGAGGCCCAGGCACATGCCGCAGAAGACAAGAAAAAAAGAGAGGGCGTGGAGTTGCGAAACCAGGCCGACACGCTGATCTACGGCACGGAAAAGTCACTTGCGGAACTGGGAGATAAGCTGTCTCAGGACGAAAAAGAGGGCGTGGAGGAGAAGATCAAGCAGTGCCGGGAGGCCCTTTCGACGAACGACCCGGAACAGATTAAACCCGCGTTGGACGCCTTGACGCAGGCGTCTCACAAACTGGCCGAAGAGATGTACAAAAAGACGACCCAGGCCGGAGGGGGTGGGGCGGCTTCCGATTCAGGGGAGAAGGCCCCGTCGCCGGATGAGACGGTCGTTGAAGCCGAATTCAAGGAAAAGAACGGATCATGATTGAGTGACACAATCAAAATGGGAGTAGCCCCTGCATGAGCACCGTGAGTGAAAAACGGGATTTTTACGAAACCCTGGGCGTCGCGAGGAACGCCTCGGACGACGAGATGAAAAAGGCTTACCGTAAACTGGCCCTCAAATATCATCCCGACCGGAATCAGGGAGATAAAAAATCGGAAGCACACTTTAAGGAGATCAACGAAGCCTATAGCATCCTGAGCGATCCAGAGAAGCGGAAGGCTTACGATACCTTTGGGCATACGGGTCCGCAGGCGAGCGATTTCGGGGCCGGGCAGAGCGGCGATTTCGGCGATATTTTTGGGAGCATTTTTGAAGACTTTTTCGGCGGTGGCGGAAACGCGGGACAACACAGAAAACGCGCACAGCGCGGGGGCGATCTTCAATATAACCTCACCGTCTCTTTTGAAGATGCGATGTTTGGAAAAGAGGCGGAACTTCGACTTCGTCATGCCGACCCCTGCGCTGGCTGCAAAGGCACCGGCGCAAAGGCGGGGAGTATTCGGGCCTGCCCCGCATGCAAGGGATCGGGGCAGTTGCGCGCCCAGCAAGGACCGTTTGTGGTCAACCGCACCTGCAGTCAATGTCGGGGGGAAGGGCGTGTTTCCGCAGAAGCGTGTCCGTCTTGTCGGGGCAGCGGACAGACGATGCGCGACAAAACGATTTCGGTCAAAGTGCCGCCGGGGATTGAAACGGGCATGCGTCTACGCGTCTCCGGAGCCGGAGAGGCTGGGGGCAACGGCGGACCTTCCGGCGATCTTTATGTCGCGGTTTCCGTTGCGGAGCATCCCCACTTTGCCCGCGAAGGGAGCGATCTTCGCTGCGACGTTCCCATCAGTTTTATCAAGGCGATTCTGGGAGGTCAGGTGGACGCCCCCACGATCAAGGGCAAGATGACGGTCAGGATTCCGCCCGGAACGCAAGACGGCAAGCTGTTTCGCTTAAAAGGTCTGGGCTTCCCCAGTTTGCAAGGGCATCGGATCGGAGACCAACTGGTCAAAATCAAGGTCGAGATTCCCACGCATCTGACCCCAAAACAGGCGGAATTACTGGAAGCGTACGCCAAAATCAGCGGCGATGGGGATGGGGCCGATGTGGGTGAAACCCTCTTTGAAAAAGTCAAAAGCCTCTTTTAACCCAGATTACGCAATAGAAATGATAGGGTGATTCCCCCTTAACAAAGCTATGGAAAGTAAGGAGGACTGAGGTGGCGGAGGATGCTCGACAGAGCGAGAGGTGTTCCGATGAAGTCAGCACGATTTAACGCGTTGCTTTTACTGGTCATCCTGGCGCTTTTCCCGCTGAGTACCTCGGGTGCTGGTGAGGTCGTCACGATTTTGGGTCCGGAGCCGTTTCGGCGCACATCTGGT
>CAZQIT010000043.1:0-2640 GCA_964592995.1 uncultured Nitrospirota bacterium
GGCGACGCTGAATGGGCATCTGGATGCGGTGACGACAGGGCTGTCATCCGGCGATATGGGGGCGACGAAAGTGGCGGTACAGTCCTTCATCGACGCTCTGCCCGTGCCTCCCGCCGGTAACACCGCCTGTACCTCCGAATGTTCCAGTGTGCTCTATTTCAACGCCCAGTATCTGCTGGGTCAACTTCCGACACAGCCCGATTTGATCGTCACCCAACTTTCCGTTTCCCAGGGGGTTTTGGCTGTCGGCGAAAGCGTAGCGATCACCGTCACCGTCCACAATTCAGGCGGCGGGGCCGCCGATGCGTCCAGCACGGGCCTGTTGTTGTCCACGGATTCAACGGTTGATTCGACCGACACGCCTCTGGGTGAGCAAGCGATACCGCTTTTGGCCGTTTTGGAGAGCGACACGACTTCGACTACGATAACGATTCCCATGACCACCCCTCCGGGAATCTACACGCTGGGGGCCTGTGCTGATCGTAGCGGAGGGGTGACGGAGCTTTCCGAGACCAATAACTGCGCGGCCGGTGGGTCACTAACGATCACCCCTGCTACACTGCCAAATGACGAGATTGCCGGTGCCACGCTGATTTCCATCTTCCCGTTCACCGACACCCTCCAGACTGAAGCGGCCACAACCGCAGCCAATGAGCCGATGCAGAGTTGTGGCGATCCCCCAAACTCGAATTCCGTCTGGTATCGGCTGACGATTCCTGAAGACGGAATATGGGCGATCAATACCTTTGGGAGCGACTATGACACGGTGTTGTCGGTGTGGACTGTCGACACCTTGCAGGAGCTGGACTGCAACGACGATACGGAAAACCTTCAGTCCGAGATCGTCGTGTGGCTATCGGCCGGACAAACGATCCTGCTGGAAGTGACGGACTACGATGCCGACCCCGGTGGAGGAACATTGGTTTTAACCGTGGAGTTTTTACAGGTTGAGCCGGTGGTCACATTGGCCCCGGCCAATGTGACCAATCTGGTGGGAGCCACTGACACGGTCACAGCCGGGGTGACCGTTCATGAAGTTCCTTTTGTTGGGGGCACCGTCAATCTATTCGTGAGCGGTGCCAATCCCACGGCAGGCTCCTGTATAACGGATAGCACGGGGCAATGCACCTTTACTTATACGGGGATTGCTGCCGGAACGGATACGATTACCGCCAGGATGACAGGGGCGACCCTTACGGCCACCGCCTCCAAGCGGTGGGTCAATATCAGTCCTGGTCAGGGTGGCCCTGTGATTCTGATGGGTATTGATGCAGAAGATGGAAGCCTTGGAAATAGCCATGGTGCGCCCAGCATTTATTCGAATATCATTGTCAATGGAATTCTTCCCCACGTAACAAACGGGGGGAGAGGAATATTGGGGATCGGCTGCGGCAAAAGTCCATCAGACCATGTCACATTTTTTTGGAATGCGCTTGCAACCGCATCCGGGCAATCCTTGACTTGCGTGAGTGGAGATGCCATTGCCACGGTCTCCTTCACCGGCTTTGCAATGATTGGAGTTGTCAGTGATGGGAGCAATACACCCAGCGGAGGGATGACTCAAGGTGAATTGGATACCCTCAATAGTCTGGGCTATGAGGTCGTCAATTTTGTGAATCGTGGTGGGGGCCTTTTGGGTTTTTCGAATTGTGCCCTGGACTTTCCCTATCGTTATTTGGGTGGCGTCGGGGAGTTCCGTTGCGGAACCGTTTTTGAATCCAACATTGAACCTGCCGTGGACGGGGTGGGGCTTGGATTGACCAGCACAAATCTGGATATCTGTTGCTGGCACGATGCCTATCTTTCCTTCCCACCGTTTCTGTCTGTTTTGGCTACCTATCCAGGAATAAGTTCCCCTGACAACATCGCTGCCATCGGGGGCGTCCAGGTTGTCATATCGGGTTTTGTGCTATCGCCTCTTACGGAAACCAGCCCGGTGTACACCTCACACACGGTTACGGCAACGGCCACGGTGAATGGGCAACCTGCCTCTGGGATCATGATAGACTTCACCGTCAGCGGGGCGAATGTCGCATCGGGATCGTGTGTGACGGAGGGGGAAGGTCAGTGCACCTTCAGCTACACCGGCACCCAGGTTGGAATGGACACGATCATTGCTACGGCCAGTATTCTCGGGCAGGTCCAGACCGAGACCATTACCAAAACATGGGAGGCTGTTCCCGTTCCTCCCGTGAGTCTGTCTGTGACGAAAGCAGGCACAGGTATCGGAGTTGTTACCTCACAACCGGCGGGTATTGATTGTGGGGCAGATTGTACGGAGGGGTATCTCACTGGCACGATGGTGACCCTCACGGCCACGCCGAATGCCGGTTCGACCTTCATGGGTTGGTCTGGGGATTGCACCGGAGGAGGGCTTTGCACGATTGCCATGACGATGGATCGCTCTGTTGCTGCCATGATTGATCAAAATCGTCCACCCGTTGCAGTCGCTGGCACGGATCAGACGGTGGAATGTGTGGGCGTCAACGGGGCGTCGGCAATGCTCGACGGTTCCGGCAGTACGGATCCGGACGGCGATGTCCTCACGTATGTCTGGACAGGCGATTTTGGGACGGTTCAGGGGGTCAATCACATGGTCGTGCTGCCTGTGGGCGTACACACGGTGACATTGACGGCAAG
>CAZQIT010000044.1:0-8595 GCA_964592995.1 uncultured Nitrospirota bacterium
TAAGGAGCCACGTGAAAATAACTTGCGCAGTTCGGTGGCCGATTCATCCCGATTGGCGTTGTTGTTCGTCACTTACTTACCAGGGGGTAAGTGCGCTCCTTACGCCTAGCCAATCGGGCGACTCGACCCCCTCACTTTTGCACAAGTTATTCTCACGGGGCTCCTAATCATGAAGCGCGTTCTTTTTTACGTCTGCATCACCTTGGTGGGCATGCTCCGCGTTGCAGAAGGTGCGGTGCTGCTGGATCGTGTTGTTGCGGTTGTCAACGATGAGATCGTGACGCAACGCGACCTCGCCCGCTTCAACCAACAGGACCTCGGTGGCCCAACATCGGCATACAGTGACCCGGATCGACTGACACAATTGATCGACAAACGACTCCTCCTTCAAGAAGCCCAAAAACGGGGGATGGGCATTACGGAGGTGGAGCTTGAACGCGCCGTCAGTGACATTGAAAAACGCAACAACTTCCAAAACCGAGATGCGCTGAAGGCAGCCCTGTCGCAAGACCGAGAGGGGTCATGGGAGGGCTATCTCCGTGCGCTCAAAGAGCAGTTGACGATCCTGAAGCTGATGAGCCTGACGATTGAAGAGACGGCGACAACAGAGAAAGAGGCACGGGACTATTACGACACGCACCGTGCGGCATTTTCCGAATCGGATGAGGTTCGCTTGAAGCAGATTTTCTTCCCGGTCTCTTCAGAAGCACCCGATGCGGAGGTCCACCGCATCCACGATCGGATGCTTCAGGCATATGCCGAGGCGGAAACCGGCACGGATTTTGACACGCTGATCCTGAAATATCGTGCCGGTGCGACCGGTGCGACCGGTGCGGCCGACACGGCCGGTGCGAAAGGAGAGGTCGCCCCGCCGCAGAGCGATCTGGGCGTTTTCAAACGGGGCGATCTGGCCCCGGAGATCGACGAGGCGATCTTTGGCCTGAAAACGGGAGGAATCAGCCCGCTGGTGCGCAGCCATCTGGGATTTCATCTCTTCAAAATCATCGACCAGACCCAATCAGATCCAAAGTCGTTTGAAGAGAGCCGCAGCAAGATCGAAGAAATCCTCCTGACCCAGAGACACAATGCCGCTTATCAGGTGTTGTTGTCTGGCCTTCGGGATCGCGCCTTCCTGGAGGTCAAATAACAGCGCAATAACGCCCTACCGTAGGGGAGAAACGTGATGACCACCCAGCGACCCCATTGTTCCGCCGAGGAGACTGCGCGGCGCGGCGACGCGATCTACGAGCGTGACATCCGTGTACAGGTGGAGGCGACCCACCGAGGGAAGGTCGTGGCCATTGATATTACCAGTGGTGCGTATGTCATTGATGACAACGCACTCACCGCGTCGGAACACCTCCTCGCCCAACACCAAGAGGCTGAAATCTGGTGTGTGCGTATTGGATCTCGCGTACTTCACCACATCGGCGGACCTAGGCGATTTAAGGATCCGGTATGATGCGGACAGATTATTGCGGCAGTTTAACAAAGTCGGCCGTCGGTCGAGCGGTGCTGTTGGTCGGATGGGTGCATCGACGCCGCGACCACGGCGGCCTGATCTTTATCGACCTGCGAGATCGGGAAGGTTGGGTCCAGGTACTCTTTCACCCGCAGTTTTCCGAAGCGATGCACCAGCAGGCCCATACCCTTCGCTCCGAATATGTCATTCAGGTGCGCGGCGTGGTCGCTCTCCGTCCCGCTGGCACGGAAAATCAGGAAGTGGCCACGGGCGAGATCGAAATTCATGCCCATGACCTGTCGATCCTGAATACCGCACTCCCTCTTCCCTTTCCCCTCGATGATACCCAAGAGACGTCAGAGTCGCTGCGGCTAACCTATCGCTATCTGGATTTGCGTCGCCCCACCGTACAACGCAAATTCGTGCTCCGACACCGTCTGACCCGGGACCTGCGTGCGTTCCTGGATCGGAGTGGATTTTTGGAGATCGAAACCCCCTGTCTCACCAAAAGCACCCCCGAAGGGGCGCGCGACTTTCTGGTGCCCAGCCGTCTGAGTCCGGGGGCTTTTTATGCCCTGCCGCAGTCGCCGCAGTTGTTTAAACAGATTTTGATGATGGCCTCCTTTGACCGCTATTATCAGGTTGTGCGCTGCTTCCGGGACGAGGACCTGCGCGCCGACCGCCAGCCCGAGTTCACGCAGTTGGACATCGAAATGTCGTTCATCGACCAGGAAGATATTCTATTCCTCATGGAGGCGATGATCGTAAGCGTCGTCTCCCCTCTGCGCGCCCTGACCTCCCCCATTCCGCGCCTGACCTATGACGAAGCCCTTTGCCGCTTTGGTACGGACAAGCCCGATATGCGCTTTGGCCTGGAGTTGCGGGACATTTCCGATCTGGCCGGCGATTGCGCATTCCGGGTCTTTCGAGAGGCCATCGCCAACAAAGGGTGCGTAAAGGGGATCAACGCCAAAGGACAGGGCCTCCTCTCCCGAAGCGCGTTGGATGCGCTCACCCAGGAAGCCACGACGCGGGGGGCCAAGGGGCTGGCCTGGATGAAAATGGCCCTGGAGGGGCCAAACTGCGTAGACTCCCCGATTGCCAAATTCTTCGATGCGGCGCTTCTTTCGAGCATCGCGGCACGGATGGAAGCAGCGCCGGGGGATTTGCTGCTGTTTGTGGCGGATCGGCCCAAGGTTGTACACGAGGTGTTGTGTCACCTTCGCCTGCATCTGGCTGGTCAGATGAACCTGATGGATCCTTCCGTGCTGCGGCCCTTGTGGGTGACCGATTTTCCGCTTCTGGAATACGACGATCAAGCCGGACGGTATGTGGCCATGCACCACCCCTTTACAGCGCCGAGGGACGAAGATATGGCCCTCCTTTCGGAGAACCCTTTGCGGGTTCGGGCCAGGGCCTACGATTTTGTCATCAACGGTGCAGAGGTGGGAGGTGGAAGTATTCGTATTCACCGAAGCGATGTGCAGTCAAAAATGTTTGACCTGCTGGGCATCTCAAAAGAAGAAGCCGACGCCAAGTTCGGCTTCCTGCTCCGTGCCCTGCAATATGGCGCCCCGCCGCATGGCGGCATTGCCTTCGGGCTGGACCGGCTGATGGCCATTCTGACCGGCTCTGAATCCATCCGGGAGGTCATTGCCTTTCCCAAGACCCAAAAAGGAAGCTGCCTGATGACCGAGGCCCCCTCGTCGGTTGATCTCCTGCAACTCAAAGAACTCCACATTCGGACGGCATGACATGACAAAACAGATGGGCGCCTCTCCGGTGCTTGCCGAAAAGTTGGGCAAGATTCTGGTTCATGGCCGACTGATTACGGAGGACCAGCTTCAAAAATCCCTGGCCATTCAAAAAAAAGAGGGGGGATGGCTGGGGAATATCCTGGTCCGTTTGCGCTGGGTTGACGAACAGGCGCTGGCCAGGACGCTCAGCCAGCAATATGCGCTCCCCTTGATTGATCTTGCCAATACACCGGCCGACCCCACGCTTCTGAAGCTCCTTCCGTTGGAAATCCTCAAGAAGCACTGCATTTTTCCGGTTAGTCGGCAGGGATCCCTCTTGCGTGTGGCGGTTGTGGATCCTGGCAATGTTTTTGCCATCGATGACATCAAGTTTATGACCGGCTACACCGTCGAATCGCTGGTGGCCACCGAATCCTCCGTCATCGCAAAGATCAATCAATCTGGCGGCAATGGAACGGGTGCCATCCTGTCACAGGGCAAAATGGTATCCATTGAGGCCAAAGACTATAACCTGGAGGACATGGAGAAGGCCGTATCGGAGGGGGGTGAATTGGACGATCTGGCCATGGTCTCCGTCGAAGATTTCGATGCCGTGGTGGGCGACGCCCTCGACGCCCTCGACATCATTGACGAACAACCGAATGAAGACGCCTTGCAGAATGTGGAGGCCCCCATCGTCAAATTGGTAAACGGCATCCTGATCAACGGCATCAAAGTCGGCGCCAGCGACATTCATGTGGAGCCTTTTGAGACCTCGCTCCGGATTCGCCTGCGAATGGATGGCGTGATGAAAACGGTCATGTCCCTTCCCGTCAAGATCAAGAACTCGGTCGTCTCCCGACTGAAGATCATGTCCAAGCTGGACATTACCGAACGACGCCTGCCGCAGGACGGTCGAATTAAATTAAAACTTGGGAAAACCAGGGAGGTTGATTTTCGCGTCTCCACGGTGCCCTGCCTGTTCGGTGAAAAAGTGGTGATGCGTATTCTGGATAAAGGCAACCTCCAGGTGGATATGACGCAGTTGGGTTTTGAACCTGCGGCGCTGGCCAGCTTTCATGAAGCCCTAGATATGCCCTATGGCATGATCGTGGTCACGGGGCCCACGGGGAGCGGCAAGACGACCACCCTCTATTCGGCGCTCAGCACGCTCAACACCCAGGAGGTCAACATCATGACGGCGGAAGACCCCGTCGAATACAATATCAAGGGGATCAATCAGGTTCAGATGAAAGAAGACATCGGCCTGAACTTTGCCTCGGCGATGCGGGCATTCTTGCGGCAGGACCCGGATGTCATCATGGTGGGCGAAATTCGGGACCGTGAAACGGCGGAAATCGCGGTGAAGGCCGCACTCACCGGACATCTGGTGCTCTCCACGCTCCATACCAACGATGCGCCGGGCACCATCAACCGTTTGTTGGACATGGGGATGGCCCCATTCCTGGTCGCTTCATCGCTGATGCTCATCATCGCACAACGCCTGACCCGAAGGCTCTGCCTCCAGTGCAGGGTCGTCTCCCCCGTCCGTTCAGAGAGCCTGCTGAAGGCCGGATTTCTGGAAGAAGAGACGAGGGGCATTGTCGTATACAAGGCAAACGGATGTGAAGCGTGCAACAAAACCGGCTTTAAAGGGCGCGTGGCGCTCTACGAGGTGTTTCCGATTCGAGAAGAAATCAGAGAGATCATCTTGCGCAATGGATCCAGCGATGAAATCAAGAAACATGCGGTGGCCCTGGGGATGAAGACCCTTCGACGGAGCGGCCTTGAGAAGGTGCGGGCAGGCGTCACCACACTCGAAGAGGTGCTGGAAAACACGGCGTCCGATTAAAATGCTCATCCATCGTCAAACAAGGAGATAATCCGTGGCCAATCTTCAACAGATGCTTCAGATCATGGTCGAAAGAGGGGCTTCCGACATACACATCACGGTCGGCAGTCCGCCTCAGATTCGTCTCCACGGAGATCTGGTGCCGCTGGATCTCCCCGTGCTGGGCCCCGCAGAAACAAAGCAGTTGCTATACAGCGTCTTGACCGACGATCAAAAACATCGCTTCGAGGAAGAGAGTGAGTTGGATTTCTCCTTCGGACTGAAGGCCTTGAGCCGCTTCAGGGGAAACCTCTTCGTCCAGCGTGGGGCGGTCGGCGGGGCCATCCGGATGATTCCATTCAAAATATCCTCCTTTGAAGAGTTGCAATTGCCTAGAATCGTCAAGGAATTGGTGCAAAAACCAAAAGGACTCATCCTGGTGACCGGCCCCACGGGTAGCGGAAAGTCGACCACCCTGGCCGCCATGATCGATTGGATTAATTCGGAGCGTCACGACCACATCATTACGGTGGAGGACCCCATCGAATTCATCCATGCTCACAAGAAAAGCATCATCAATCAGCGGGAAGTCATGTCGGATACCAAAAGTTTCAAGATCGCCCTGAGACACATTCTACGGCAGGACCCCGACGTGGTGCTCATCGGCGAACTGCGCGATCTGGAAACGATGGAAGCGGCCCTCACCGTTGCAGAAACGGGCCATTTAACCTTCGGCACGCTTCACACCAACTCGGCGGATCAGACCATCAACCGCATTATTGATGTCTTTCCGCCCAACCAGCAACCTCAAATCCGCGTCCAGCTCTCTTTTGTGTTGACCGGCGTGCTTTCACAGCAGTTGCTCCCCCACGCAAATGGACAGGGACGGGTGATGGCGATGGAAATCATGGTGCCGACCCCGGCTATTCGCAACCTGATCCGGGAGGGGAAAATCCACCAGCTCTATTCCAGCATGCAGACGGGTCAGGGGGAACATAGCATGATGACCATGAACCAGTCCCTACTCAGTCTTTACCAAAAACGTGAGATTACATATGAAGCTGCGCTTTCCGCCTCGCCGCATCTGGAAGAGTTCCTGGGCATGCTCAACCGCGCGAATCTCGCTCCCGCACGCTCCGGCGTATCTTTAAAGCGTTAGGTTACCGATATTTTGCGATCCAGGCTGCGGTATTGAACCGCCTCGGCCACATCCAAGGTCGTCATCTCCTCCCGTTCTGAAAGATCGGCAATGGAACGGGCGACTTTGAGCACGCGGTTATATGCGCGCGCCGAAAGACCCAGCTTTTCCATGGCCGATTCCAGCAGTTTCCGGGCCGGTTCCTGGATGTGACAGAATTTTTTGATCTGTCGGGGGCGCAGTTGGGCATTGCAGCGGATGCCATCGCCATCGTAGCGCGTCGTCTGAACCCGGCGGGCGGCCAGCACCCGCTTTCGGACCGCCTCGGAACTCTCCTCCTGCGTCTCCAGCGTCAAGTCCCGAAAGGATACTGCTGGCACCTCAATGTGCAGATCAATTCGGTCTAAAAGGGGACCGGAGACCCGTGCGCGATAGCGTTGAATCGCCATCGGCGTGCAGACACAGTTGCGCGTCGGATCGGAAAGATAGCCGCAGGGACAGGGGTTCATCGCCGACAACAAGACAAACTGCGCGGGGAAGGTGAGCGAGGCGCTGGCCCGTGCAATTGTGACATATCCCTCTTCCAGGGGTTGCCGCAGGACTTCCAATACGTTTCGACGAAACTCCGGCAGTTCATCCAAAAACAGGACGCCATTGTGGGCTAGGCTGACCTCGCCGGGCCTCGGCACGGTGCCGCCGCCAATGAGGCCCGCATCCGAAATGGTGTGATGGGGTGCGCGAAACGGACGGGTCACGATCAGCGGCGTCGTTCCGGAGAGGCAGCCGAAGACGCTGTGTATCTGCGTGGTTTCCAGCGATTCCTCAAAACACATCGGGGGGAGGATGGTGGGGAAACGTTTGGCCAGCATGGTTTTTCCCGATCCCGGCGGCCCCACCATCAGGATGTTGTGACCGCCCGCCGCCGCAATTTCCAGCGCCCGTTTTGCATGGGCCTGCCCCCGAACGTCGCAAAAATCATCCACAAACGGAAGGGGCGACACGGAAAGGTCCGAGACGTTGCTGGAGGTCGGACGGATCGACACCTCTTGATTGAGAAAGGCCACCACCTGCGGCAGGGTTTCGACACCCAGGACCTCAATCCCCTCGACTACAGCGGCCTCGGCAGCATTTGCCGCAGGGAGCAGGATACCGCGCATGCCCGCCTTTTTGGCCAGAATGGCCATCGGGAGCGCCCCCTTGATGGGCTTGACGCGCCCATCCAGCGAAAGCTCTCCCACAACCAGATACTGCTCAAGACAATCGCCTGTCACAACACCGTCCGCCGCCAGAACACCCAGCGCCATCGGAAGATCAAACCCCGCACCCTCCTTTTTAAGATCTGCGGGAGCCAGGTTGATTGTGATTTTTTTGACGGGAAAGTGGAAGCCGCTATTTTTCAGGGCGGAACGGAGCCGGTCTTTGCTCTCTTTTACGGCAAGGTCAGGAAGACCCACGATTGAGAGGAAGGGGAGGCCCTGCGAGAGATCAATCTCAACTTCGATCCGGTGCGCTTCGATCCCGTACAAGGCCGCGCTGAATATCCTGGAGAGCGACATCGGGGGTTTAAGTCTGACTTTACGGGAGGGGTTTCCAAACGGCGTCAACCGCCCGGTGAGGAGCGGATATTTCTTAAAAAAGAGGCGCCTCCGCCGTTACTGTTCTGGTCGATCCAGCCATAAAGGCCGGGCTGCAGTTCCGAGTGAAGATCGGGGACGAATTGAACGCCATAAGAACGCCCATCGGAACGACGGTGAACCACCACCACCCTTCCGTTGACCCGCTCCTGAAACGGCTTGCCTGCGTGATCGCCGCAAATCTGAAGGCTTAAGCGATCCCCCAAATCCATCGGTTTTTCTGCATAGAGGTGTAGTCCGCCCATACTGACGTTACTGATCTGCACTTCCACGGGGGGCATCTCCGTCACCAGATCTACCCTCCCCGTGAACGGGACCCGCACATATTTTCTCTGCTGCTGCATCATCGTCGGACTATAGCAAAAAAAGACCACATTTCACAACACGGCATTATCGCGGGCCATATCCACACCCCTTCGCCCACCAGAACTTTGCCAAGTATGCTGGGAAGTTCTCGTCAAGTAGCAGATGCATCAGCCGTGATCCTCTCAAACACTGCGTCAAGAACGGCAATCGTCTATTCGCGTTTGACGGACGGGGATTGATGAAGGAGTTCTTCCGGACTGTCGCTGCCCTCCAAGTAGTCGAATAGGAGTTAAGCGTATCTTCTCAGACGCCAACTCCGATTGGCCTCCCCTTGAAGGGGAGGGATAGAGAACTTATCCGGAATCCGAAATTCTGTGGCACATGTTCTCATCGTTCCCCGTGTCCAGTGAAGGATGTGGGACAGGGATCGTTGTCAGGGGAGGGTAGCACCTCAAGTTTTTCGTCTTTAATTCCGACATCCGTCTTGT
>CAZQIT010000045.1:0-23301 GCA_964592995.1 uncultured Nitrospirota bacterium
CCAGGGTTTCTGTCCCGGAGTGATCACAAAACGGGGCGAAAACATCCTAATATCCGTGAATGGCCTGGCCCCAAACGGCTCCTGCGGCTTCCATGGCCGCTTCCGAGAGGGTTGGATGAGGATGAACGGCGCGCATCAGGGCCGCAGCGGAAATTCCGGTGCTCATGGCCAGCACAAATTCGCCGATCAGTTCAGTGGCCTCCGAACCCACGATATGCGCCCCTAATATCTGGTCTGAAGCCGTATCGGCAATGATCTTCACGAAGCCTTCTGTCTCGCCGATGGCGCAGGCCTTCCCGTTTGCGGAAAAGGAAGTGCCGCCCACCCGGATGGCATGTCCCGCCGCGCGGGCGGCCGCTTCGGTCAGCCCCACGGAGGCCACCTGTGGTTGGCAGTAGATGGCACTCGGAATCGCGCCAAAATTCACCGGCGGGCGCTGGACTCCGGCAATCGACTCCGCCACGGCCACCCCCTGCGCCATCGCCCCATGCGCAAGCGCCGGGCGTGTGGTGACATCTCCGACAGCAAAAATGTTTGCAACGGAGGTGCGCATCCCTTCATCCACTTCAATGGCCCCCCCTCGCAGTGTGATGCCGACCGCATCGCACCCGATCCCCTCCACGTTTGGATTTCGTCCGACGGCCAAAAGAACGGCCTCCGCCGAAAGCGATTCCCCTGTCGATTCGATCCACATCCGTCCCTCCCCCTGTCGGATGGCGTCAATCCGAACGCTGGTGAACACCGCGATGCCCCGCCTTTTGAAGCTGCGTTCCAGTGCCGCCGACACCTCCCGATCTTCCGATGGCAAGAGGCATGGCGCACATTCGATCAGGCTGACCTGGACGCCGTAGACCGAATAAAGCCAGGCAAATTCACATCCCACTGCGCCGCCGCCAATGATGACGACCGACTTTGGAAGGTCGCGGCGCAGGAGCGCCTCATCGCTGGTATAAAACTGAACGCCGTCCAGGGCCGGGGCCGGAATGGCTTCGGGCAGACCCCGCACACGGCTGCCGGTGGCGATAAGGATGCGCCTTCCGAAAAAATGCAAAGTCTCCTCATGCGGGGTCGTAACGGCAAGTGCTGCACACGGCGTTGCGCTTCGCGTACCGATCAACTCGGACTTGCGGCGGGTCGCAACGGCAATCGGGTCTGGCATTACCAGTTGCCCGTCACCCTTGTAAATATCCACCCCATTCTTTGTCATCAGATGCCGAAGCGCGCGGTGAAGTTTTTGAACGATCTTCTGACTGCGGTCTACAGCCTCCCCAAAGTCGGCCTGAATCTGTCCGATCCGAATGCCGAACTCGCCCGCCCGCCGCACCAGCGCGAGGACCTCCGCTGCGCGCAGGAGCGACTTGGAGGGAATACAGCCATGATGCAGGCAGACGCCGCCCACCGACTCCTTCTCAATAAGGGCGACCGTCAGGCCCAACTGTTTTGCCCGAATGGCCGCTGCATATCCACCCGGCCCCCCGCCCAGAATCAGGAGGTCGTAGGTCCGATCATGTTCCATCGTCCCCTCCCAATACATCTTTAAAAAAAGGCTTGAATTGCAATCCATCCAGCGCGACATCGGCGGGAATCGCTTTGCCCTGGATGAGGATTTTAAAGGTCTTGCCCATCTGTGCGGGGGCCATCAGTTCTTTCATGGCCAGAAATTCTGCCTTCGCTGCGTCGGATTCGGCCATCTGATCGGCCACCGCCGCCATCCGTTTCGTGATCCCCAGTCCCATCAAAAAATGGGTCTGATCTGTAAACCCCAGACCTTCGATGCCCGCTTCCCGCCCCGCCCAGGCCAAAGAAGTAAAGTCGATGTGGGCCGTCATGTCCTGCTCCCCCAGATGAAGATATGGATTTTCATGGGCCGTATGCCGGTGGTAACAGAGCAATGTCCCTCGCTCGCGCCGAGGGGAGTATATCTCTTCTGCGGGATAACCATAATCAATCGTCAACACAAACCCGCGCTGCAAGGCCATTCCCACGTCGCGCATCCAATCCAGCGCCTGCAGGTTGATCTCCAGCGTCACGGGTCGGTCAAAGTGAAGGCCCAGGCGATCCATGTAGGCGGTCAGCCGCGCCGACGAAGGCGCCCCCTCCACCTCGACAAAACGGTCGGTCTGCCAGTCGACATAAATCTCTCGCAGCGATGTGGCATCCACCTTCAGCCGATGCACCGGCAGTGCATCCAAAAATTCGTTGGAGAAAATGACCCCGTTGAACCGAGTCGGGATGCGGTGCTCCCAGGAAACCTGGGAAGAAAAGCGGGGCGAAAGTTGCGCCTGCTGGCGCAACCGAAGCGGGCCGCTTGTTTCGATGATCCGATACTGCAACCGTTTGAAGACGTCGGGCGATTCGCGTTGGATAAAGTTCAGGATGTCGCTGCAGAGCGTCCCCTTCCCCGCGCCCATCTCCAGGATGGAAAAGGGCGCGCCATCCAGACCTAGGATGCGCTCCATCTGCAAGAACTGTTTGGCGATCAATTCGCCAAACACAGGATGGAGGGTGCTGCTGGTGTAATAGTCCCCTGCCCAGCCGATTTGTCGGTCGGAAGTGGTGTAATAGCCATATTCCGGATGATACAGCGCTTGCGCCATGAATCGCGCGAAGGGGATTGGCCCGTTTTGCGCGATTTCGTTGCGGATGATCTCAATCAGCGCGGGTTTGGACATGGGGGCGAGTCAGGCGCTCCAGGGCTTCAAGGTACTTCTGGCCGGTCTGCTGGATTATTTCCGGCGGCAGCGGCGGGGGCGGGGATCCGCCGTCCCAATGAATGGAGAGGAGATAGTCCCGGACAAACTGTTTGTCAAAGCTGATTTGCGAGGCCTGCGAGGCCTGCGAGGCCTGCGAGGCTTTCGGCCAGAACCGGGAGGAATCGGGCGTCAGCAGTTCGTCAATGACCATGAGCGCGCCCGTTTCCGTGTTGACGCCGAATTCGAGCTTGGTGTCGGCAATCAAAATGCCCACCGTCTCGGCGTACGCCGAGGCCCCCTGATAGATGGCGAGACTCAGATCACGGGCGGTGCAGGCCAGGGTCTCGCCGCAGAGCGCGGTCATTTCGTCAAAGGAGATATTCCGGTCGTGGCCCTCTCCCACAAGCGCCTTGGTGGAAGGGGTAAAGAGGGGTGTGGGCAGTCGGGCGGAGGGGAGCAGGCCCGCTGGCAGCGGCTGCCCGCAAATCGCGCCGGTTTCACGATATTCTTTCCATCCGGAACCGGCCAGATAGCCGCGGACGATACACTCCACCGGCAGTGGCTGCCCCTTCCTTACCAACATACTCCGACCCGCTAGGATGTCGCGATAAGGCCGACAGGCTTCGGGAAAACGATCCACTTCGGCGGTCACCAGATGATGGGGGATGCCCCGTGATTCCAGCCATGTAAACCAAAAGAGGGAGAGCTGGGTCAGGACATATCCTTTTCCAGGAATCCCGTCGGATAAAACCACGTCAAAGGCCGAGATGCGATCGGTTGCCACCAGCAGGAGATGCGGCCCCAGATCATAAATGTCCCGCACCTTCCCGCTGAGAGGCACTCCGAGAAGCGGGAGATGGCTTGAGAGCAGCGGCGGCCCGGTATGATCGAAGGGTCTAGTGGGAGCTGGGATGGGTGTGGCCATCGTTCTCGTGAGGGGGCGATTCATCCACCTTGAGGATGGCGGGATTCACGCCGATGCCGAATTCATAGACCAGACGGGCACCACGGTCCGCGCCCATGGAGACCGAAGCTGCGAGCGCAAAGAGCGCAATCACCAGCATCCAGCGATGGGACGACCATCTTTTTTTGAAGTTGATCCAAAAGAGATACGCGGAGATGAGGATGGAGGAGAGGGTGACGGAGAGCATCCAGGCGCGGTGAATATGGATATATTCATGGCCCGGGCTGCTGTGGCCACGCGGATCATGCGCGGCGATGGAATACTCGGCGATCAAACCGGTTGAAGCGGTCAGGAGGGCACAAAACGTGCCCAGATAGAGCATCCAGGTGGCGACGAGGTGGAGTTTTTCATCCCGCGCAATGGCGATCCCTTCGACAAAGAGCGCACCGAAGAAAAAGGCGATCGGGAAATGGACAAAAAGAGGATGAATGTTATCCAGCGCAGGGAGGCTGGGAAAAATAAGATGAAGAATACGCATCGGGGATGGGTCCTTCATCTCACGACATTTCGTGGACGCGCCGGATGAGCGTCGCCAGTGCATCCGGTTGATCTGCGACAGCCTCGACCTCTTTACGCGCGTCCAGGGCAAAGGGGACGGCGGTGTCTGGAAGGATAACCGAGAGGCCCTGCGCCCTGGCCCGCTTCTCGACCATCATGCGCACCAGCCCTTTCACCGGCGCTGACAACGCTTCTAATTCGCGCAATGCGCCACTGCTCCAGTCCATCTCCGCATCTTCAATGCGCACGGTAACATCTCCCAGGACTTTGGCCTGACAGGAGAGCCGATAGGGGGAGGACAATGTGGCCTCTTCCAGCATATTCTCCTCGTCCAGATCGACTTCGCTCAACTGGGACATGCCGTCCTGAATCCAGACCCGACAGGTGCTGCATGTGGCGAATCCACCACAATCATGCCGCATCTCAAGGCCCATCTGTTCCGCAGCATCCAACAGGCTTACGCCCGTTGACACCTCCGCGCTGCGTCCGATGGGAAGGAACAATACCTTTGGCATTTCCGTATCATGCTCATACTGGAGGGTGATTCTAGCCGACCCCCACGGACATATGCAAGGGCGTTGCTTGCGTTAAAATCACCGGCATTTGCGGGCGTGCGAAGCATGATGCTGTGGGCACCCGAATAATCGCCGCCATCGACTCTGGGTGTACGCTGCGGCCCAGATGGGCGTCAGCATCGGGTCGAGGTCGTGGACGGCAATTTTTCTGGATGACTGAATCTTACGGCGTTTTCGGATCATTGCAGGCAGCAGACGCAGCACGCCCCATTTTGCGCGGAAGAAGAGCACTGGGCGCTTCTTCCGGATGCAGAAGTAAAAAAAGGCCGTGCACTCCGCCAGCAACTTATGATGCACATAACGAATCAGGAGTGGCATCGGCATGTTCTTGATCCAAACGAAATCGCAGTTGCGAATGTTGTAATAAATGGAAAGATCACTCTCCTGTCCGATGGAAGCGCTCATCACATGGCGCACCACGGCTTTGGGAACGTAGAGACATTTCCATCCGAACATCTGGGCGCGGAAATTGAGGTCGGTGTCTTCGTGGATCAAGAAGAAGTCTTCATCAAAAAAACCGATCTCGTTAATCATGGTTCGGCGATAAAGCGCGGCGCCTGCGCAAGCGCCGAAGACGAACTCAGGCATGTTATATTCCGACGCCGACCTGTGTTCCCCCCGCTTGTAACCCTTCGCGGAGGTGAGGCAGCCGTCTCCCGCGCTGTCAATCCGGTCCGCACCGTCCAGAATAAGTTTGGAGGCGCAAATCCCAATCTGTGGATGGGACTCCATCCCTTCCAGCAAATGAAGCAGCCAGTCGGGTTCGGGAAAGGCGTCGGGGTTCAGAAGGGCGATATACTCCCCTTTGGCGACCGTAAAGCCCGTATTGTTCGCGCCGCCAAATCCGACGTTTTTGGAGTTTTCAATCAGGTGGATGGACGGATCGGCGTGTCGGATCAAGGCCACGGAGCCGTCTCGTGAGGCGTTATCCACCACGATCACTTCGTAGTCTGAAAAGGTCTGTTGGGCCAACGCGTCCAAGCATCTCGCCAAATAACGCTCGCCGTTGTAGTTGACGATGATAACGCTGATTTTGACGCGCATCAATTCGCTTCTGCCTCCTCCGTCTCAACGCACGAGATTCGAGAAAGTATCAAGTCTTATGTTTACGGGGATGTACGATTTGAGAAGGCTGTGGGGGTCTATCGCTGATCGTGTCTGTTCTTCCGAGAAGCGACTTGTTTCTTACGGGTGGTATCACGATTGGTCGACCATCTCTCGGAGTTCTTCCCCCGGCTTAAAGAACGGAACGACCCTTTCTGGAACGATCACCTTCTCGCCTGTTTTGGGGTTCCGGCCTTCCCGTATTTTTCGGCGTCGCAGACGGAAGCTGCCAAAACCCCGAATTTCCACTTTGTCGCCCTGGGAAAGCGCGTCCTTGATGCTTTCAAGGATGGCGTCGAAACATTCCTGAATCTGCAAGAGGGTGAGCGGAGCGCCCGCCCCCGCCCTGTGAACGTAATTCTCGGCAATCCTCTCAACGAGTTGCGCCTTCGTCATGGGACACCTGCCTCCTGGATCGGTTTTTGGACGGGAGGGGTTAAGGGCCTGCGCAGAAATAAGACCCTAAAACGCCAATCGATAACTTAACCGAAAAGGGAGATGGGGAGCAGACCATTCCCAGAAACGGCTTTTGATCATCTCAAAAAAATAGGGATCTTCCGATTCGATCACATCCGGATCACCCTGGATGCCGACCATTTCCGCCGTGATTCGGATGGCGTCCTGAAGGCTTCCCAGTTCGTCGACCAAGCCCAGGGAACGGGCTTGGCGGCCCGTAAAAATCCGTCCGTCCGCGAGAAGACGCACCGCCTCCGGGTCCAGGGAGCGGCCTTCGGCCACCGCGTCGATGAATTGGGCATGGACATCATCCATGACGTCTTGCAGCAGGGCGCGCTCTTCCGGCTGCATTTTGCGAAAGGGAGAGCCGACGTCCTTGTTTTTTCCACTTTTGATGACCACACTTTCAACCCCGACCTTTTGGAGCAGCGACTCCACGTTGGCCATCTCCATGATGACGCCGATGCTTCCAGTCAGCGTCCCGGGGTTGGCGATAATTTTATCCGATGCGCTGGCAATGTAATATCCACCGGATGCGGCCACTGTGCCCATGGAGGTCACCACCTTCTTAACAGCCCGGAGTCTTCGAACCTCGTCGTGGATTTCCTGAGAGGGAACCACCCCACCGCCGGGGCTGTCAATCCGAAGCAGAACGGCCTTGACGTTGTGGTCATCGCGGTATCGGTGAAGCTCGTCAATCGTGGATTCGGCATCCAGGATCACGCCATCAATCCGAACCAGCGCAATCCGATCCCCTGTCCGAAAAGCCCAATTTTTACCGGTCACGCCAAAACGGGTTACGCCATACATGAAGGCGAAGAAGAGGCCGGAAAAGAGGAGAAAGTAAGCGCATCCGAGGAGAAGGGGTCTTTGACGCATTACGAATCGCCTCTTTCAATTTCCTTTTTCTGGGCGATGGCCCCGATGGATTGATCCAGTGGCGTCTGTCGGGTCTGATAGGCCTCCATGGCGTCCTTATCCGAATCCTTCGTAAACGCGCGGATGGACAGTCCGATCTTTTTTTCTCCGGAATCGACCCGGATAATTTTGGCCGTCACCTCGCTGCCGGGATGAAACGCATCTTCCAGACGGCTGGTGGCAGGAAGCCCCGTCTCACTTAAATGAATCAACCCCTCAATATTCTCTTCCAATTCAACGAAAATTCCAAAATGGGCCACACGGGTCACTTTGCAGGTCACGGCCCGCCCGATGACATATTTTTGCGACACATCTGAATCCCATACGTCCGTCGTCAACTGTTTGTAGCCCAGGGAAATCCGCTCTTTCTCCCGATCCACCTTCAGGACGACGGCGTCCACAGCCTGTCCCTTTTTGAAGACCTCGGAGGGGTGTTTGAGATGGCGTGACGAAGAGATGTCCGAAATATGGATCAGTCCGTCGATGCCCGATTCCAAGCCGACAAAGACGCCAAAATCGGTGATGCTGCGCACCTTGCCCGATACTTTGGACCCAGGGGGATACTTCCGTTCGATCGTCTCCCACGGATTTTCCTCGACCTGCTTCATCCCGATGGAGATTTTGCGGGCCTTGCGATCTACGTTTAGCGTCGCCACCGTCACCTGATCCCCAATCGACACGATGCGGGCGGGATGCCGGGCTTCTCGAGACCAGCTCATGTCCGAAATGTGAACCAGGCCTTCCACTCCCGGCTCCAGTTCGACGAATGCGCCGTAATCGGTCAGGCTGACCACCTTCCCCGCAATTCGGGTTCCAACAGGATATCGTGTCTCAACATGATCCCACGGATCTGGGAATCGCTGCTTATAGCCCAGGGAGACGCGGCCGGTTTCCTTGTCGTATTTCAGAACAACGACAGAGACCTTGGCCCCCACCGAGAACAGCTCGGAGGGATGCCCCACACGACCCCAGGACATATCGGTGATGTGCAGCAAACCATCAATGCCGCCCATGTCAATGAACGCGCCATACTCTGTAATATTCTTCACGGCGCCTTCAATGACTTGTCCTTCCTTCAGGGAGGAGAGTGTTTTTTGTCGTCTGACATCACGGGACTCTTCCAGTAAGGAGCGCCTGGAAACGATGATATTGCCGCGACGGGGGTCCATTTTAATGATCTTCATCGGGAAACTCTTCCCGACCAGATGATCCAAGTCCCGCACGGGACGTAAGTCAATTTGGGACCCCGGAAGAAACGCCTTGACCCCGATGTCGACCAACATGCCCCCCTTGATGCGAGAGAGGACCTTGCCGTCAATCACCAAGCCCTTCTTGAAGGTTTCTTCAATCTCGCCCCAGATGCGCATCCGATCCGCTTTTTCTTTGGACAGGATCACATTACCATCGGCGTCCTCCTGATTCTCCAAATAGACCGCGAGGATGTCGCCCGCCTTCAGCGCCGCAAAGACCGCTGGCGAAAACTCTTCCTTGGGGATGACACCGGCGGCTTTGTATCCAATGTCCACCATAACGCCATCGCGTTGAATGGAAAGCACGGAGCCGTCCATGACGCTCCCTTCGGTCAGGTTTTTAAAGGTGCCTGCGTAGAGCGCTTCCAGTTCGATCTGTTCCGCACTTTTGACTTCGTTTGGATCACGCTGTTTTTTCATGCCGTTCATCCTGAATTAGGCTAGATTGTTAAGATGCTTGACCACTGCTTCAATAATCCAATCGGGGGTGGAAGCACCCGCTGCCACACCCACTTTTTGTACGCCAACAAACCAGTCCGGCGAAATTTCGGTGGCCGTTTCGATGTGATAGGTCGGCACCCCGATGTCTCGGCAAAGGTCGGCAAGATGTCCCGTGTTAGCGGAATTTCTCCCGCCGACGATCACCATCGCCTCCACCCTGCCCGCCATCTGCTGAACCTCAGCTTGATTGTCCTCCGTGGCGTAGCAGATCGTGTTGAAAACCTTCACCTCTTCGCAAATTTTCAGGCATTGTACTACAATCTCGGAGAATGTTCCATAGGTCTGCGTCGTTTGCGAAATGATGCCGACGCGCTTTTTTGGAAACCGGTTCAGTCGCTTCTGGATCTCCTCAAAGTCTTCCGTCACCAGAATGTCCCCGCCCGCATGGCCCAGAACGCTCTGGGTTTCCGGGTGGTTGCGATTGCCCACCATCACCACCTGATACCCTTCATCCACCAACTGTTTGGCATACCGCTGCGCATTGGTGACAAAGGGACAAGTGGCGTCAATAACACGCAGCCCCGCCGCCTGGGCGTCCGCCACCACTTGTGGAGAAGTGACGCCGTGGGAGCGCAGGATGACGGTCCCCTCTTTTACTTCGGAGAGTTCCGATACTTGCCGCACCCCTTTTTCGGTCAGGCGTTCCACCACCTGGGGATTATGAATCAGCGGCCCCAATGTGTGGACATGCTCTTCTCCCGCTGCGTCAAAGGCCATCTTCACGGCGCGCTTGACGCCAAAGCAGAACCCCGCATTTTCCGCGACAATCACTTCCATAATATCCCCACATTTAGGGCCGATTTCCGAGACGTTCGATTTCGGACATCACCGACCGGGCCACTGTAGCATAAAGTAGCTTCGGGTGCATCTCCTGTTTTTGAATGACGGCCTGAAAATCCAGGGGTTCTCCAAAAATAATGGTGACGGAGCGAAACAGGCGCATCCGCGCCGTTCCCCGGATGAATACGGGAACCACCCGCGCACCCGACTGCGCGACCACACGGCCGATTCCGGGCCGGGCGGGCCGAAGCGCGCCATCCGGGCTGCGGGCACCTTCCGGATAGAGCACCAGCAGCCCGCCTGCCCGAAGCCGCGCCTCGGCCTCAATCAATGCCGCACGATCCATTCCCCCGCGCCGGATGGGGATTCCTCCCAGTGATCGCAAAAGTCCCCCGACGAGACGATTTTTAAAAAGCTCTTTTTTTGCGATGTAGTCTGCCTGACGGGTCAGGCAGCAGCCTAACAGAGGGATGTCGAAATAACTATTATGGTTGGCCGCAACAATCACCCCCCCCGCTGTCGGAACATGGGAGGCGTTGACGACGGTTACACGAAAAAAGAGGCGGGTCAGGATCGACAGCACACCGCGCGCAATTTTATACCATCGGGTCATTTCGGTTTATGTCGGGAAGGCGTCTGATCGGACTGGAAAAATCGGGATAGAATTGCGCAAGCCAGGCGCAGGTTTCGGCGGCGTCCATCTGCCCCGGTGCGGTCGGCCTGCCCCAGGAAGTGTATGTCATCTGCGAACCCAGCACAGGAAAGAAGATGCGGGAGAGGACGCCTTGCGGCCCCATCGCCAGGACGACCCGATTTTGATCTGCATGGGCCAGGGTGAAGCGGGCCAGCCTGCGAATGTCTTCCGGACATGTGGCCCATACAGCGACTTTGAGGATGTCGGCGCCCAGCGATTGCGCCTGCCCCGCAATGCGATCCAATGCTTCCAATGCAGGGGTTTCCCGAAAGTTGTGATACGACAAAATCACCGCTTTTCCAGCAGCATGGGCCGCATCCATCACCTCCTGTCGAATGCCTTCCGAAGAGCGTTCAATGTCCACGGCGCTGACATGGGGAATCAGGCCCAGAAAGCGCGAAAGTCGGTCGGCTTCGGACCCGCGCCAGCCCCCTCCCTCGGCCTCGGAGCGAAGGGTGGCGATGGTGGGAATGCCCCGTAGATGGAGCGTTTCCGCCAACCGATGTGCCAGATCGTAAGCGTTCTGGAGATCGATGCGCAACTCGACAATATCCAACTCTCCCGCCTGATGCGCCGCTTCAATTGCTTCGATGGGGGGCGTATCTCGCAGTGCGACAACGACAGAGGGACTCCGAGGCAGGAGCAGCGCCCTGATTTTCATGGGATTACGTCAGTATCGTGAAAGATGTCAGTATCGCAACGCGCTGCGGACCCGTCGCAGGCTGCGGAAGCGAGCTTGTTCGCCGTAGCGGACATTGTCGTCACGACCAGAGTTTTTGGACGTCCAACACGAATCCGGCCAGCACCGGATCGCCGGAGACGGTTGTGGGATTGTTGAGGCACGCGACGTCTGCACCCGGAACATAGACATAGACCTTCTTTTCGATGTGGTCAATCAGCCAGCCCAGACGCGCGCCGTTGGCAATATATTCCTCCATTTTAGCCTGAAGAGTTTTGATCGAATCAGACGGCGAACGCAACTCCACGACAAAATCAGGACAGAGGGGGGGGAATTCTTCTTGCTCTTCTTCCGTGAGGGCCGCCCATCGTTCGCGTTTGACCCACGCCACGTCCGGCGAGCGTTTTGCCCCGTTCGGCAGTGTAAATCCGGTGGAGGAATCAAAGCCGATCCCCGTGCCGTCTGCGGCAACCCATACGCCAAAACAGACCGTCAAAGAGAAATTCTGTGTCCCTGTTTTTCCGCATGTCGGCGCCATAACGATTAAATCCCCCTCGTGGGTCAGTTCCATTCGCCAATCCCGATTCGCCTGGCAAAATGCGAAGAACGCATGATCGTCCATCCTGCGCACGATCTCCTCAAAATGCAGGACAACCGGTTCCGTTTCACGTGACGCCAGCATTGTACCCATGTATGGATTCTCCTCTTGCTTTGTCACGACCAGAGTCGTTGGATGTCCAACACGAATCCGGCCAACACCGGATCGCCGGAGACGGTTGTGGGATTGTTGAGGCACGCGACGTCTGCACCCGGAACATAGACATAGACCTTCTTCTCAAGGGGGTCAATCAGCCAGCCTAGCCGCGCGCCGTTGGCGATATATTCCTCCATTTTGGCCTGAAGGGTTTTGATCGAATCAGACGGCGAACGCAACTCCACGACAAAATCAGGGCAGAGCGGGGGGAATTCTTCCTGCTCTTCTTCCGTGAGGGCCGCCCATCGTTCACGTTTGACCCACGCCACGTCCGGCGAGCGTTTTGCCCCGTTCGGGAGCGTAAACCCTGTGGAGGAATCAAAACTGATTCCTGTTGCATCCGCTTCGGCCCAGACCACAAGACGCGCTGTTAATGTGGAATTCTGTCTTCCCGTTGTTCCCCCTGTCGGTGCCATAACGATTAAATCTCCCGTATGGGTCAGTTCCATCCGCCAATCCCGATTCGCCTGGCAAAATGCGAAGAACGCATGGTCGTCCATCCTGCGCACGATCTCTTCAAAATGCAGGACAACCGGTTCCGTTTCACGTGACGCCAGCATTGTACCCATGTATGGATTCTCCTTTTGTTTCGTAGAGGAAGCAGTCCGCCCGCATGGGCGGCGCGCTCACACGACTTGAAACGTCTGACCCAGGGGCTGGAACTCCCCCACTTCTTGCCGCGCCAACTTTCGTCGGACTTCCTCAAAACGCCGGACAGCATCCTCGGTGTGGAGGTGTTCACCGCACCGCAGACAGACCTCCGCACAAACATGCAATACCGCTGTATGCACCCCACCGCGCACCAACTTCTCGACCTCTTTCTCGACCAACTCGCCCCCGCAGACAGGACACTTGCCAAAGGGTCTCATGATTTCCTCCTCACACGCCAGTCCAGCCAACGATTGACGCTGCCTATCACGTTTCGTATTACGACGTCACGGCCCCTTCGGAGGCCGAGGAGACGTGGCGGGCGTATTTGGCCATGACGCCCGCAGTGTAGCGGGGGACGGGGGGCGTCCAGGCGGAAAGTCGTGATGCGATCTCGGCCTCGGAGCATTCGACCGAGAGGGTGCGTGCATTAATGTCAAAGACGATGAGGTCGCCATCCTTCAGGGCCGCAATCGGGCCGCCGACGGCGGCTTCGGGGGCAACATGTCCGGCCATCAGTCCTTTGGTGGCGCCGGAGAACCGCCCGTCGGTCAACAGCGAAACCGAATCGCCCAACCCCGCGCCCACCAGGGCCGCCGTCACCCCCAGCATCTCGCGCATTCCCGGTCCGCCAACGGGGCCTTCGTAGCGGATCACCACCACGTCGCCCGCGAAAATTTGGCTCGATTTCACGGCAGCAAAAGCCGCCTCTTCCGAATCGAACACCTTCGCCGGACCCCGGTGCAGCATCCGTTCATGCCCCGCCATTTTCACCACGCACCCCTCTGGTGCAAGGTTGCCTTTGAGAATCACCAAGCCACCGGTGGCTTTAAGGGGATTTCCGATGGGCCGCACCACCGGCTGATCCAGCGTCTCTCGCGCGGCCTCTGCCTCCTCGCCGATGGTCTTGCCGCTGACCGTCATGGCGTCACGATGCAGCCGCCCCATCTCCATCAGACGCTGGGCAATCAGGCGGATGCCCCCCGCGCGGTAGAGGTCGGAGGCGGCATATTTCCCGCCCGGCTTTAGATCGGCCAGGAGCGGCGTGCGCGTGCTGATGGCGTCAAAATCGTCGATGACCAGCGGGATGCCCATTTCGCGGGCAATCGCCAGAAAATGCAGGACAGCATTGGTTGACCCGCCCGTGGTGGCCACCGAGGCAATGGCATTCTCAATCGACTGTCGGGTGATGATCCGGCTGGGACGCAGATCGGCCCGCAGCAGCGTCATCACCTGTCGGCCCACGGAGACGGCCACGGCGTCCTTCTCGGGATCTTCTGCCGGAACCGACCCGCTGCCCATCAGCGACATCCCCATGACCTCAATGGCCGTCGCCATCGTGTTGGCCGTAAACTGTCCGCCGCAGGCCCCGGCACCCGGGCAGGCGTGGTTTTCCAGATCGGTAAACGCCGCCTGCGACATCTTCCCCTGATTAAACGATCCGACCGCTTCGAAGACGTCCTGAATGGTGACATCGTGCCCATCGTGGCGACCCGGCGCAATGGAGCCGCCGTAGAGCATGATCGACGGAACATCCAGCCGGGCCAGCGCCATGATGGTGCCCGGAAGCGTCTTGTCACATCCGGAGAGGGCGACCACGGCGTCAAACAGGTGGCCGCGCGCGCAAAGCTCAATGGAGTCGGCAATCACCTCCCGGCTGATGAGCGACGCCTTCATCCCCTCGGTGCCCATCGTGACGCCATCGGAGACCGCGATGGTATTAAATTCCATAGGCGTTCCGCCCGCCGCGCGCACCCCCTCCTTCACCTTGGCCGCAAGCCGCCGTAGATGAAAGTTGCACGGCATGGTCTCAATCCAGGTGTTGGCAATGCCCACCAAAGGCTTGGCCAAATCGTCGTCGGTGAAGCCAATCCCCTTGAGCATCGCCCGCGCGGGCGCGCGATCCGGCCCGTCCGTGATGGCATGACTTTTATGTTTGAGATTCATTGGATATTCTCCTATTTAAGGTTTTTTTCACAGACTCTAATGTTGCAGCTAATCCGTGCCTTGATCCGCACTACGTCGCGCGTTCCCTGCGGATCTCGCCGATCGGAATGTCTCCGATCTCGTTGGACCGAGCCTCCAGAAAGGACAAGAACTTCTCACTGCCCCCCAAAGCGGCGACCTCCCGATCAAAATCGTCCGCCTGTTCGAGGATGAAGTCCTCCCCGGACGCAGAATGAATGAGAACCGCACCTGATTTCGCCAGCGTGAGCACTTCGCCGAGCGAGGGCCGTCCTTCACTGAGGTCTATCCTTTTCATATCTCGACCTTCTCTCCTCGTATGAACGTTTCGCGTAACCGGCTGCCTGAAGCTGCAAAGCGAAGCGGCGCAGCTTCAGGCAGCCCGAGTTGACGCGAATGTTAGCTGTAAATATATGATGCACTCGTAAAAAGTCCGAAAATGACTTATTCTTGAAAATAACACTTAATTATTTCAATGGTTTACAAAGTCACTTTCGATGTTTTTTGACTTTTTACGAGTGCATCAATATATAGAAGCCTCAATATACCCAGCTTTTATACTGCGGCGCATTCAAAAGGCACATTGTTCCGGTTGTTGCATCAGCGAATATGCACCATGTTGAAGTGCAGCCGGGAATGACGCTGTGTCCGCGCTGGCCTTTGATTCGCACGGTTGCTTCATTTATGCATTGATTACATCCTTTGGCTACGCAGGTCGACGAAAGTGGAGTGCCGTCAGCACATTGAGTGATTCCACTACTGCATACAACGCCACCATGTGATGAGCAACAGCCCTGGCAATCCGAATTGTTCCCTTTGGTCAACCTCATATAGGTAACGTACCGCACACCAGCTTGTAGACCGGCTGCTCTTGCGGAGCCAATGGTAAAATTGTCTATGTCATCCGAAAACGGCGTGTCATAATACTTGGCTGGCAAATTACTTCTCCAATAACCATCATAATCAGCAAAAGCATTATTGTAGACTTGCGTTTCGTGTTCATAAGTCTCGTCATCGCCATACTGACCATTAAGCGATGAAAATACAAATTCATTGTAAGTTTTTGTTTGATTGACGCTGCTATATCCTGAGGCTGGCGCCCACGGTTCGCCCGCAAACACAGGAGCAGCAATGCAGAGCACACTAAGCGCTAAAAATAGCTCTTTCATTTTCTATCCTCCGTAACTAAAGGAATGAAAGTTTCGTTGTCCGGAACAAGCGGAATTGCAATTTTTATTGTTGGGTATACATTGGCAACTTCATCTTCCACCGAGCCGCCCCATAACGGGTCTACAAGCCTAATTACTTGATCATTACTCGTTAATGTATTTAATTGCATCGCGCTCGCGGCAACGCGCACCCCATAAAATACAACACCTTTGGCATGGAAAACCGAGGCCAATTCATTTGCGTTTTGTTGAAATATAAGCTCTGACTGCATTTGAGCATCACCGATGCCTTTCTGGCGCAAATTGGCAACTTGCCTATCGGCACTTTCCTGAAGCTCCGCTATAAATTCTTTGTCATACAAAGCCGCTGACTCAATGGCCGCTTCAATCGACTCGCCGCGCTTCAAATCATACCCGCCGCCATTTTCTTTCCATCCAATATTGAGAGTGACAGGATCCAATTGATTTTTCTTTACAAGTGCAACAACCTGGTCAGCAGACAAATATCCTTTGAATGATATTTGCGCATGAAGCTCCTTGCGAGGATCTTCTTTTGAGAGTTTGGATAGAGCTTCGTGTCGTTTCTTGATGTAGTTATCGATTGCGCTCTTGGTGTTATCGGCAGGCATGAAAAACATTCTGGCCCGCTGATTGCTGATTTTAACTTGGCCGGAGAAATCGGAGACTGACACTTCGCTCTCAGCCGACTGAGCCTTGCCTTGCGGCAATACATGCAAGGCCGTAACGTTTCGCCCGTTGTAAACCATTGCGTAATTATCCCCAGCAACACGCCGTAATAATTGAATTAATGAAATACTCTTTACATTGATCGTGACGATTCGTTTCTTCGATTCGCTATCAACATATATATTAACGTTCGTGGCCTCGCCAATCTTCGACAGCAACACCTCTAATTGGATCGACTGGGCTGTTACGTCAAAAGTGCCATCCGAATTCATCACAAACTGCAATCCGCTCGCTTTCTCACTAGCAGCACCCGCCAGCACAAGCGGTGCCACTATAGCGCTGATAAGTAATAGTAATACCGCTATTCGGCTTGTATAACGATGATGATTTGTCATGATATGACCTCCTTATTGTGAGCAGCTAACAACTCGTTGTGCACTGCGGTGCCTATCGCCAGCACCCTGACTTTTCCACTACTTCCATAGGCGGAGGGTGAAGCGGTTTTCCTCCACCACGAATTCCGGCTCGGTACCGTTGTGTGCCTTCATGCCTGGGATGATTTTGTTCCTCACGCCCATGCCACGCGCATCCATGTAACGGTAGTCTCGCATCACGTTGACGAGCACCTGATTGCGTGCGTAGCGCATGCCAGACCGCATACCTTCCAGTGTTACCGTGTTGGGCAATCGGCCCGGGCTTTGGATTTCGAGACGGTCGGAAAAGATGGCCAGCAAGATATCTGTACCGGAAATGCTGTAGTCGCGGTGAACCAGGGCATTGACCACACTCTCGCGGATTGCGTCTTCCGGATAGTCCCAGCGGTCGATCCGTCTCCCTCCTTCGAGGTGTGCCGAAGGCATGGTATTGCGCCGCACGAAGTCCAGCGCCTGATTGACCACCCCGGATTCGACGACCGACCCATCTTCCGCGCCCAGAAAAACCATCGGGCCTTTCAATACCTCGTCTGCGCGGGTGGCATAGTCCGGCTCGGCGCCAGGATAGCAAACGGCTCGAATCCCAGATTGCGGGAGGAATCGTTTGGGATTCTTCCCAAAAAGAAGCATCCCATCAACGGTGGGATGCACCTGACCTGCCGACACCGTCATCAACTCCAGGTTGCAGAGTAACGTCTGCCACGTATCGCAATCGCCATCGGGCGGGACGCTTCCCATCAGAACGCGGATGAAATAGTCGCGCAAACGCCGGCGATCCAGATCGTCGAGGGAAGCCCCTGGAACGGGCTTCAGGCCGTAGTGCAGACGGCCGGATGCCTGGAACATGCGCTCCAACTCCTCGGTACGGGTCATCAAGCGCCCTCTCTCATCCCGCCGGGGGGCATCCACACGGCAAGATCACGCCGCATATTCAAACACGGGAACTTCCATTCGAATGACCCGGTCGAGCGCGGGGGGAAGTCAGATCAGGTGGGACGGGGCATACTTTGGGATGTTGTCGCGTGTGTTGGTGGTGCCGATTTCGAGGCGCTTTCGGCATGCGCCCAGAATCACCGCACTATAGAATTCGGTTCCCCCATACGGGGCAATCGCATAATCGCCCAGGACAAACGTGGGCGCCTTTTGCGTCAGAAGCAGGCCGACATAAGTGGTTTCAATCGCCAGAAACTGAAAGCCTTCTGGCCCCCATCCCCAGGGCGAGAGCTTGCGCACATCGGCGGGAGAAAGGGCCTTGTGCGTGGCGCCAATGCCCTCTTCATAATCTTTCGGCAGCAACAATTTGATGTAGAACCCTTTGGGTCGATCTGCCGCACCCTCACGCAGCTTGATTTTGGGACGGTAAAAGTCGAAGCGGCCGGGATCGGGAGGGGGCGGGTAGAAGTCGACAAAACGGGACCATTCGTTCGGAAACTTCTCCATCAGATAGGTCACAAAGATGTGTCCCGTCAAAAACGGATCGGCGTTCCCTTTGCCGTCATCCCCAAAACCGAAAAAAATACGGCTCTGCGGCGTCAACTCCGCACAGGCCGATTCGACCTGGGTAAACGCCGCATCGGAAATGCGATTCGGCGAGAATTTTTTCTCAATCCAGCCATTGACCTCACGCCACCGCTCCACCTGCTCTGTCGGACTTAAATTTACACAACTCACTGGCTTAAACCCTCCCTCAATTAGGCAAACGCTGCTTCGTTTTATTCAAAATCGGCCATCAAAAACGGTAAAACAAACCTGCCGAACGGTATCTATCCCGAACAAAAAAGTCAAGGCAATCACCCTCCTTTATTCGATCATTCCTTCGATGGGGCTGCTGGCCTGGGCATACCGTTTCTTCGGCATTCGACCGGCCAGGTAGGCCAGTCTTCCCGCGCGGATGCCATAGTTCATCGCCTCCGCCATCTGGATGGGATTTTTGGCGGCTGCAATAGCCGTGTTCATCAGGACGCCGTCACAGCCCAACTCCATCGCAATGGCTGCGTCAGACGCCGTGCCGACACCGGCATCTACAATCACGGGGATGGAGACCGTTTCCAGAATAATCCGAAGGTTATACGGATTTCGGATACCCAGGCCGGACCCGATGGGCGCCGCCATCGGCATCACCACCGCCGCACCGGCATCCTGGAGTTTCCTAGCCATAATCGGATCGTCATTCATGTAGGGAAAAACAGTAAAGCCCTCTTTGACCAATGTTCGCGTGGCCAAAAGCAGGGCTTCATTATCTGGAAAGAGGGTTTTAGGGTCTCCGATGACCTCCAGCTTCACCATGTCGGAGATACCCGCAGTCCGCGCCAGACGCGCCGTCCGACAGGCCTCTTCCGCCGTGTAACATCCGGCCGTATTGGGGAGAAACTTGTATACTTTGGGATCAAGATAGTCCAACAAGTTCTCCTGCTCGCGATCCAGGATATTCACCCGCCGCACCGCAACCGTCACACAATCGGCACCGGAGGCTTCCACCGCTTTCTGGGTTTCCTCAAACGAGGCGTACTTGCCCGTTCCCACAATCAGACGGGAACGAAAGGTAACCGCTCCCACTGTCAGCAACTCATCGTAAGACATGCTCCTCCTCCCACAAAACAAATCACCTCAACCTGATCCCCTTCTTTTAATCGTATGTTGTGATATTGGCGAGTATCCAGGATGGTGAGATTGATTTCAACGGCGACCTGTTGCGGCGCCACCTTCAGAAGGGTCAAAAGCTGTGCCACATCGGTTTCCGCAGGAACATCTTGCTGGACGCCGTTAACCGTGACCTGCATCTCTTTGGCATCTCCCTTCACGGTGGTTAAGAAAGGCAGTATATCGGGCCTGAAATTGCGCTGTCAACGATGCTCCGACACGGAGGAGGAGGCTGGAACTTACTTTCATTTTGCAACTTGACACTAAAACCGATAAACGGCTTGAACGGAGAGGGAGGGGTGTTGCGGTTGGCCGGATCGTCCTGGTGGAGCGCCACAGTGTCCAGACGGAGAGAAAAGAAGCCTCATTAGATAGCGGTGTCGGTATTGGATGCCACAAGAGACGGGGCCAGGCCGCTGGTCGCCGTCAGAATTAACGCTGCCGTACCGGTGGTCGGCACCGTGGCAACCACCAAAAATGAAAAGGTCTGTCCAGGCGAAAGGCTGCCTGTGTCGGTAATCGGTGTGGTGGTGTCTGGTACCCCATCTGAATCTGCGTCCAAAAATATCTCAATGGTGCTAAAGTCAAAATCGTCATTCACCCCTGTCAGGTTGGTCGCCGACAGGCTGAAGGTATCCAATCCATTGCCGGTGTTGGTTATCGTATGTGGAAAGACGACAGTGCCGTCGGCCCCGACCTCTCGCATGTTGTCGGCCTCCAGTTTCAGTCCAAACTTTTGCACCGGGCTGAGGGTGACCGTAGCTGACGCAGTGGAGCTTAACGATCCATCCGAAACGGTCAACTGAAAGACCAGCGTCACACCGAAAGTGGCATCTACTGTAAATTGGGTGATTGCGGCATTTGGATCGCTCAGGGTGACCGAAGGCCCTTCGGTCTGTACCCATTTGAAGGTAATCGGATCGCCATCCGGGTCGGACGATGCGCTTCCATCCAGCGTTACGGCGACATCCGTTGTGTTCGTTATGGTCTGACTCCGGTTAATCCCCACAGCCGTCGGCGCACGATTATCGGGTGTTGGTGTTGGTGTTGCTACGGACTGCATCTGAATGGTGAGCGTTGCGGGCAGATTGGGTTGCAGATCCAACGGATCACTGCGGCCTTCAAAGCGTGCCGCGCCCTGGGCATCCTGGGCAATCACCATAAAAGTGCGTTCCGGACCGGAGGGGACTTCCAGTTGGAAGATCACGTTTTGACCTGCATTCACTTCCTGCGCAATTGGGGAGATGACATCCGCGTCTCCCGCATCCGTCACCCGAAGTTCAACCCGTCTCACAGATTCTGGTACGGGCGCAAACGACTTGTTAAGAGCGGACGGAATTGAAAGGGTGATCGTTACCGGGGTATTTCCGGCATCCATCTCGCCACAGGCCGTCAGAGCGGCCAGCACCCAGAGAACGAGGAGTGTGTGAAAACGCAGTCGCATAAAAGTTACGCTATTTAATTTAGCGGTCAGGTTAAGGGAACAGTACGTTCACCGTCACCGGTGTCCTCTCTTCGTTCAGTCTTATCCCCGCCGCCGCAGGTGGTTGAAGAATCGGCGGCGTTGAAAAGTAGGTAAAGGGGGTTGTGCCGCCGCTGACCACCGGCACGGGAACCGGCGCCACCGATTCGTCGGCAACATCAATCCCGGGGGCTTCCAGTCGGCTGGGAATCTCTTCTATGACCTGATCCCGGATGTCGGTGTCATAGATCAGATCGGTCAGCAGGGCGGGGTCAATCTGCGCGGGCAGGGTCGGGGGATGGCCCTCTTCCACCAGCGTGTATTGCAACGGTCCTGGCGTTACGGAACCTTCAACACCAGAATGGGCGTTACGGACCGCAACCCCCCCCTCATGGCCGATGTTGGCCACGCCGGTGACCAGACTCCCCCCCTCGTTCCTGAAGGTCCAGACCACAAAATAGGTGCCCCGCACGGCGGCCACGGCGGTGGGCGTGTGAATCTCAAACCGCCCTCCCTGGGCAATCAATTTTCCGACCAGGGAGCGCAACATGCCATTGAACAAATCAATGACGGTCTGCTTTTGCGTTGGGTCATAAATATGTTCGGTAATCTGAAGACGGGTGTTCTCACCCAGACTCAAGACGCTGTCATTGTCCAAAAGCAGCTTCAACTGCGCCCCAACACGGGTCTCGTAGAGGTCTTTGAATAAGACCGACCCACCCAACTTGACACGCAACGCCTCCCGGCCCTCAAAGTGCGTGACATAGGACTCTCGAAAGACGGCCGTGACGCTGCCGATTGATTGGGCATCCTGTCGGGAGGCATCCTGTCGGGAGGCCTCCTGCGCCGAGATCGGCCCTGCCGCAAGGAGCATGATCCAAAAGCCGATGACAAGAGTTCGATGCCGTTTCATAGCCATCCCTAAAAATCCCCGGATGCGATGACGGAGACCACCTGACGGTCGTAGCCAAACGCCTCAATGTTGGATTGATTCCGGTTGAAGAGATATTGCAGTGCCAGAGTGAGCCACCCGGCAGAGGCCCGCGACAAAGTGGCCGTATAACTTTGAATCCGATCCACGCGCTGATCCCCCGTGAGGGAGGCGCTGTTGGGATGTTGATAGCGCTGAAGCGTGTAGTCCGCCAGAAAATCCAGCCAAAGCCCTTGAAACGCCGACATCCGGAGCGCGCCGGAGGCGGTGTGACCCTGATAAGCCCAATCATCCTCCGCAAGCGTGTCTCCCGTTTCATTCCGGCCATACTGATAGCCCGCCTGAAATTGACCCCGTCCAGCCAACGGGCCGGATGTTGAGATGTCCGCCAGATAGCGGACACCGTCCCGATCATTGTTTTGGGAAAAAAACGGGGTATTCGAGAAATCGTTCTTTTCGACACCCACCTGAAGCTGCGTGGCGCCGGAGGACGACCTGCGGAAGATCAATGTGGGCTTGAGGGCCTGAGAGAGGGAAAAGGTCTCCCCATCCACGCGGGCATAATTGAATTCATACGGAATGTTCACCTGTGTCCGTTTCTGGCGGCGGAAGGTGACGGAAGCGTTGACCGCGTGGTTCTGCACATTGAAGGCGCTCAGCGAATTGTGCAGACTTTGGTAAAAGCCGTAGTCAGCGTTGACGGCGCTCTGTTGGGTCTCGGCGACCCGAAGGCCCCCTTTTGCATGGATGACCAAGCGATGATCGCTCTTTTTTGAAATGCCCGCAGGGAGTGGGGAACGCTTCTCAAGCAGGATGACGTTGCTGTCGTATTGCCATGCGGGCCGGAGGCTCAAGTGCCATCGCTTCCCTTTTTGCGTATGCGTGTTCATCGCGGCCAGAAATTTTTGGGACGACGCAGCCACCTTCGACGCGGGGTACACCTGTATGGCTCGGTCGAACTGATCGGTGGCCTCCTCCCAGCGCCCCAGGCGATACCGCCCCACCCCTGCGTAATAGTGTGAGGTCAGCCCCAGTTCGGGGGCCAGGGCCACGGCGCGCAAAAACCGGGGAGCAGAGCGTTCGTAGTCCTTCAGCCGGTGGAGGGACAGCCCCTGATAATAGTAAATCATTGGCTTGTTGCTTTCATCCACTGACTCGGCCAAGTCGAACGCACGGAGGGCCTCTGCGTATTTTTTGAGATGATACTGGACGACACCCAAGTCGAAATAGACCTTGTCGTCATACGGGTCCCCACTTTGCGCCCGCAGGAGAAAGGTCTCCGCCTCCGCATATTTTTCCAACTTCCCCAGGGCCACACCCAAGTAGTGCATCGCCCCTGCGTCACCGGGTTTCTCGACCAGGGCCTGTGAAAGTTCCTGGACGCTCTCCTCATATTTTTTCTGATTGATGTGGGACAGCGCCTTGGAGAAAAAGAGATCATACGTGATGGAGGGAAGTTCTGGCGGTATTTCTTGTGCGTGAAGCGGGACGAAGCAAAT
>CAZQIT010000046.1:0-6060 GCA_964592995.1 uncultured Nitrospirota bacterium
CTTACCATCGCGTGGTGTGAAAACTAGCGTATGCAGACGTACGCCGATAAGACCGAGAGCCTGAAACCGCTGCTCTTTGTAGTCTTTTCGCGTGTCTTCAACGACCAGTGCGTCAGCCCACTCAAACTCCGTTGCCAGCTCGAACGAAATGCCGCGTAGATCAATGTTCCTTTCGCTCTTTGCTGGATCAAAGCTGATGTTCACCACTTATTGTATATTCGTATATACAGTAATGTCAACTCCGCCTACTTCTGGGGCCCAACCAGTGATTAGACAGTTAGGGGACACTACTGCGTGGTTTTTATTTTGTCAATATCCCGTAAATATCCGACACGAGATTATTGACAGTTATGCTTGCTATAATTATATTTTTAAAAATACTAATATGAGTTTTATGATATTAGTCCTTTGTCTGTAATTCCATGAATCCCATGCCCAGCGATATTTTGACCCATTATGTGGCCGTCCCGGAAAAAAAGGTCGATTCCTGATTCGAGCCACGCGGAGGATAAAAAGTGGCTCAGGAGCCTGTTGCACAAATAGGAAAAGGGACGATCTGGGTATGAAAATGTGGTTTGTGCAACAGGTTCTACGGACAGGCCCTAACGCGGCAGCTTCGCTTGCGATAATCGTTTATTGCCCGCAGCATTTTTTGTGCTTCTTTCCACTGCCGCAGGGCACGGAGGGCATGCTCGTTTTTTGATCCCAGTACCCGATCAACATACCCGTTCATCGCCTGATTCTTCCAACTGTTCACGACGAATTGTCAGCATGGGACCCTCCTCAGCATGTCCTTGACGGAGTCAATTTTGCCGAATAACCTCCCCTGGAAAGAGGAGGAATCCCCTAAGCTTACTTGCAAAAAGTGAGCGATACGTTCTACCCTACCGAACCTCCCCTTGAAAAGTGGAGGAATCCCCTCCTTCACAAGGAGGGGCAAGGGGAGGTAGCGGTGGGGTTGGAACCGAGGAACAAAATATCGTATCGCTTATTGATGCAAGTCAGTTCTGGCTAAGCGATGGCTGGTTTGTGTGGGGCCATTATTTCTTGGCCCTATTGGGAGGAGGACAATGAAGAAGGCCATTTTTTTATGGATCGCGCTACTCTCTGTGCGTGTCGAGGCGGGCGAGATTTTCGGTACGATGACGGCGGATGGGGTTTCAGTGGGGGCGGGTGTCACGGTGGAAATCGCCGCGCCCAGTAAGACGTATGTGGTGCAGACTGATGCGGAAGGGGTCTATCGCGTCTATGTGAAAGAGGCGGGAAAATTCATCCTGACGGTGCGGCATCACGACGCCTCTCCCACGATGGAGGTGACCTCACAGGAAGAGAAGTCTTCGCGCTATGACCTGCTGCTTACGAAAAAAGAGGGAACATACGGCGTTCGGAGAAAGTAGTCATGGGTGAATCGGGCCAAAAGGATATTTGGGATAAACTCCAATCTGCGGGCGGGGTGTTGACGGCCGTGGCCATCGCCCTGATCGGTTTTGCCAGCTCCAGTTTTTTGGAGAAGCGGCAGGCGGCCGAAACAAATGTACGGCTCTATACAGAACTGATGAGCCGACGGGAAGAGGCCGAGAGTAATCTGCGCAAAGACATGTTTGCGGTGACCATCAATTCTTTTCTTCAGCCGAGCGCGGAGTCATTGGATGCGATGCTTTTGAAGCTGGAACTGCTGGCCTATAACTTCCATGAGTCACTAAACCTAAAGCCCCTCTTTACCTATCTTCAACGAAAGGTGCCTGCACCTCCGAACGAATATAGCCGGCGGCTCAATAAGGTAGCGGGCGACATTACGCGAAAGCAGTTGCTGGTGTTGGAAGGGGTCGGCAAGAAGCTCACCCATTCGATTTCCTTCAAGGCGTTGGACGACTCCCCATCGGGTGTCTTGGATTTTCCGGGGGAGTCCCTGGAATTAAATGGCGTCAAAAGGATGTTCAGGGTGTCTGTGTTACGCGTCCTTCCGGAGAGACAGGAGGTGAAGGTGCGTCTACGTATTGAGACCCCCGGCGAGCCATCCCAGGAAGTCCCCTCATTCTCCGTCGGATTCTTCGACTTCCCGATGATCGACAATACCCGACTCCCCCAGGATCAGCGCTATGCCATTGTGCTGGATGATTTTGGCGAAGAGAGCGCGGGCATTACCACGATTTATTTTCCGGGCGCGTACGCCAGTCTAAAGGAAAAACCTTATCTTGAGGATGTGTTGAAGAAACTTCAGGCACAGGGCGTCTCGGAGAAATCGTGATGCGTGTCATGGAAATTGTGACCGACGCCCTCCGTAACCTTGCGGCCAATAAACTCCGCTCCGGCCTGACAATGCTGGGGGTTATCATCGGCGTGGCGTCGGTGATCGCCATGTCCTCCATTGTGGAGGGGGGGAAACATTTGACGGTCGAGATGATCGAAAAGATGGGAACGCATCTGCTCTCCGTTCGCCCCAAAACGCTGAATGAGGATGAACGCCGGAAGTTTTCAGGTCGTTCAAAGGGACTGCGAACAGGGGATGTCGATCGGGTGCGGGCGATGACCTCCCACATTGACGAGATGACGCCGGTGGTGAATGTCGCGGCGCGACTCCGATATGCAGATCACGATTATCGTGGCATGATCGAAGGGGTGACAGAAAGTTACCGGCAAATTCGTAACCATGGGGTAGCGCGGGGGCGGTTTTTGGTGCGTGAGGATATTGAGACGTTCGGGAAGGTGATCGTCCTCGGACGGGCGGTGGCCACGGATCTGTTTGGCCAGGAAGACCCTCTGGGGAAAGACATCAAGGTGGACGACCAGCGGTTTGTGGTCATCGGCGTACTGGAAGAAAAGGGGAGTCTGCATGGCATCAATTATGACGAGACGATGCTGATGCCGGTCACGACGGCGATGAAATTATTTACGGGCAACGACACGCTCAATTCATTTATCATCAAGGTGGATGCGCGCCACAACATGAAAAAGACAGAGCAACGCATTCACGCGCTCCTCCTTCAACAACATGACGGCGTGGAAGACTTTACGATCCGGAGTCAGGATGAACTTTTGAGAAACACCGAAATGATTATCTTCACGTTTGGGGTGATCCTGGGCGGAACGGCAGCCCTTTCGTTGCTGGTGGGGGGCATCGGGATTATGAACATTATGCTGGTGACGGTGACGGAGCGCACCGGCGAGATCGGTTTAAGAAAGGCGGTGGGGGCCAGCCGGGGGGCGATTCTGGTTCAGTTTTTGATCGAATCGGTGGCCGTGAGTGTGATCGGTGCGATCATCGGGGTGGGAATCGGGAGCCTCATGGGTCTGGGGTTTGGCGCCCTGGCCGACAGGGCCATCACAGGATGGACGGCGGTCATCCTGCCCGAATCCATCTTTCTGGGATTTTTCTTTGCCATTGCGGTGGGGATTGTTTTTGGCCTCTATCCCGCTTATAAGGCCTCCCTGCTGGACCCCGCCGAGGCGCTTCGCTATCAATAACACAAAAAGGCTGGCTCCCCAGGCCGGATTTGAACCAGCGACCCGACGGTTAACAGCCGTCTGCTCTGCCAGCTGAGCTACTGGGGAATATCAAAAAGCGCGAGGGGATTCTAACGGGCGGCTGGAACGAAGTCAATCATCGTTTGCGTGTCACGATTCAGGTTGTTTGCGGAGGTCGGTTCTTCACCCCCACATTTTCAGGTTCACGCCCAAAAACCCTCCCATGGCGCCGCCGGTGGCTGCGCCCAAAAGTGCCGATTCGGCCCCATTCAAATAGAAGGCCAGGAGGCTTCCCAGCAGCGCCCCGACCACAATGCAGCGGAAAAATCGCTGTCCACCCATCTGCCAGATGATGGCCCCCAAGGTCGCCCCAATCAGTCCCACGCCCGCGATCCAAACCGCTCCCCCGATGAAGGAACCGATCATCCCTCCGGTCAGACCGGTAACGGCCATGCCAGGGAGCGCGCCCCACGGAAGGGATCGAAACAATCTTTGAATTTTTCCAACAGACATGGGACGAAGACTAACAAATCGGCCCTGTACCCGGCAACAATCCCTGAACAGGGATGCCCGATCGCGTTGACAGGATCATTTGGATCAGGAATAATGCGGCCCGACTGGGGAACAATATGGATAAGCTCTTGCGGGATAAAATCATCACCCTCATTCGTGAGGCGAAGGGCGACTTTGATCATGAGGACTTTATCCGTGAAATGATCGAAACGCTGCTGAGACTGATCCAACATCCGGTCTCCCGCGGCGACATTAAAATCCTGCACACCACGCTCAAGGAAATGCGCTATGCCTTCAAGCTGTTCGGGCCGTACAACCCGATGCGAAAAGTCAGCGTTTTTGGCTCTGCGCGGACAGATCCGTCTGATCCCGCTTATGCCTGTTCTGCGCTGTTTGCCAGAAAGATGGTCTCGGCCGGATTCATGGTCATCACTGGCGCGGGAGACGGGATTATGCGGGCGGCGCAGGAAGGGGCGGGCCGCAGCCAGAGCTTTGGGATGAATATCCTGCTGCCGTTTGAGCAGGAGACCAACGAATTCATTGAGAACGATCCCAAGCTCATCACATTCAAATACTTTTTTATCCGCAAGCTGTTTTTTGTGAAAGAGGCCAACGCCATCGCCCTCTTTCCGGGCGGCTTCGGCACACATGATGAAGGATTCGAGGTGCTGACCCTTTTGCAGACCGGCAAGAGCAATCCGATGCCGGTGGTGATGATTGATCCGCCGGGGGGGACCTATTGGAAAACATGGCGGACTTATATAGAGGACCAATTCCTGTCTCGCGGCCTGATCTCCCCGGAAGACATCCATCTTTTCAAGGTGACAGACCGTGTGGAGGATGCCGTCGATGAAATCACGCGCTTCTATCAAAACTACCGTTCGATCCGCTTTGTCCGAGACCGCATGGTGATCCGACTGCACCATCCGGTCCAAAAAGAGATGCTGGACGATCTCAATGACACCTTTTCGGATATTGTGGTGGGGGGGCGGATCGTGGAATCCGATCCCCTGCCGGAAGCGGAAAACGAACCGGAAACGCACGCAGAGGGTCGAATCGTGTTTCACTTTAATAGAAGAAATTTTGGTCGTCTGCGACAAATGATCGACCGGATCAACCTCTATCCGAAAGCATCGGGGGCCGCGTGATCGACGCCATTTCCGTCTTCGCACCCGCTTCAACGGGGAACATCGGACCTGGATTTGACCTCTTGGGGATGGCCCTTTCGGGGATGGGCGACACCGTCACGGCTGTCCGTCGCGCAGGCGGGGGGGTCTTTATGGAGTCGATTACGGGCGACGGAGGCAAGCTCCCCTTGGATGCCGAAAAAAACACCGCCGGCATTGCAGCGCAGGCGGTCCTTTCGCATCTGGGCTGTGGCGATGGCGTGGTGCTGACGCTTCAGAAGGAAATTCCCGGCACCGGTCTGGGCAGCAGCGCCGCGAGTGCCGTGGCCGCAGCGGTTGCCGTCAACCTTCTCTTTGGCCAACCCCTCACGAAGGGGCAATTGATTCCCCTGGCAGCCGTCGCCGAATCGAAGGTGAGCGGCGGTTTCTTTCTGGATAACATCGGCCCGTCGATGATGGGAGGGATCACCTGGAACAATCCCTTTACGCGAGAGATTGTGCCACTGGGTCATCTGGCGGGGGCCGTCATTGTGCTTGCCATTCCGGACGTTCCCCTCCTGACGAAGGATTCCAGAAGGGTGCTGCCCGCCATGATCTCAATGGAGCAGTTTATTTCCAATATGGCGTATGCCTCCCTGATGACCTGGTCGGTGGCCGTGGGCGATGTGACGCGGTTTGGACGGGCCATCCTGGACCGCGTGGCGGAACCGCAGCGGGCACCGTTGATTCAGGGTTTTGGGACCGCCAAGTCGGCGGCGCTTTCGGCGGGGGCGTTCGGCTGCTCCATCTCGGGGGCGGGGGCATCGCTCTTTGCCGTCACCGACAACACGGAAGCGGGACAGAAAATTGCGGCGGCCATGCAGGATGGATTTGCGCAGGCGGGGGTCTCGTCCCAGGTTCGAGTGACCACGATCGACCCGCTGGGTGCAAGGGCCGTTTAGTAAATTGCGATAAG
>CAZQIT010000047.1:0-8983 GCA_964592995.1 uncultured Nitrospirota bacterium
CGTGGCCCTTCAAATTTCGGCCTCCGATCCGGACGGTGACGCCCTGGGCTACAGTGCGCCGATTGGCACCGGCATCGGGCTTCCGCCCGGTCTCTCCATCAACCCGACGACCGGCCTGATTACCGGCATCCTCCCCTTTACCGCCTCCGGGGTCTACACGGTCAAGATCGAGGTGACCGATGGGCCGCTCACAGACAGCAAGACCTTCACTTGGACGATCACCAACAAAAACAGGGCGCCGGTGCTGACCAATCCGGGCAATCCGCTGTTGACCGAAGGGGTTGCGGTCTCGCTCCCGATTGTGGCCTCCGATCCTGACACCGCCGACAAGGGAGATGTGCTGACCTACAGCAACACGGGACTCCCTGCCCTGGGTCTTGTCATCGATTCCAAGACGGGTCTGATTACGGGGACGCCCTCGTTTGTGTCGGTGGGGAGCTATCCGGTCACGATTGCCGTCTCCGACGGCACACTGACCACCAGCCTTCAAGTCACGTTCTCGGTGAGCAATTCAAACCGCTGCCCCACGATCACCGATCCGGGCGCACAAACCAGTCCGGGCGCACAAACCAGCGCGGAGGATGCGTCCGTGTCGCTGCAACTGATGGCGAACGATCTGGACAGCGACCAGATCAACTTTAGTGCGTCGGGACTGCCACCGGGACTGATTATCACCTCTGCGGGTCTGATTACGGGGACATCCCCCTTTACCTCCGCCCGCACCGCCCCCTATCCGGTGACGGTGGTGGCGACCGATGCGGCCTCCTCCGGGTCGTGCTTCGGGACCCTTTCGATTTCCTGGACGGTGACCAACACCAATCAGGCGCCGATCCTGAACAATCCCGGCCCGCAGGTGGCGTCGGAAGGGGAGACGGTTACCCTCGTCCTCCTCGCCGTCGATCCGGATGGCGACCCGGCGGTGACCTACAGCATCACTTCCGGAAAACTGCCGGAGGGCTTGACCCTGACCTCCGGAACCGGTGTGATTGCAGGCACGCTCAGCTTCGCTTCCACGGGCGTCTACGCCATTGAAGTCAAGGCGTTCGATGGGACAGCATTTTCAACACCGCAGAATTTCAGCTTCACGATCACCAACACCAACCGCGCCCCCATCTTCAGGCCCATCTCCCCCCCGACACATGCCCAGGGCGAGACGATTGCGCCGATTACGGTGGTGGCGGACGATCCGGACGGGGATACGGTCACCTACAGCGCCAACGGCCTCGCCATTCTGGGGCTGACGATAAATGCGTCGGGGCAGATCAGCGGCACGATCCCCTTTACGGCCCTGGGTGACTATGCCGTATCGGTGACCGCCTTTGACGGCAGCCTCTCCGACACGAAATCGGTCCTCTGGAAGATTGTGAACACCAACCGCAAGCCGGACCTCAATCATCCGGGTGGACGCTCCAACTTTGAGGGAGATGTCGTCTCGGTGCCGATGGTGGCGGCCGATCCGGATGGCGACGGCCTGACCTACAGCATGACGGGCCACCCGCCCTCTCTCTCCATCGACCCTATCACGGGTAAAATTACCGGCACGCTCACCTTCGAGGAGGCGGGGGACTATCTGACGGTGACGGTCACCGTCACCGATGACGGCAGCCCGTCGCTTTCCGATTCGGAGACGTTTGGCTGGACGGTGAGCAACTTCAACCGCGCGCCGGTCATCCCCACGCTCTCCGCGCGGCAGGATGCAGAAGGGGAAACGGTCTCTTTCTTCGTCGGGGCGACCGATCCGGACCTTGACACCCTCACCTACAACGCCCTGAATCCGGCCACGGGGCAATCGCTCCTGCCGGGGGGGCTTTCCCTCGACTCGGGCTCGGGTGAAATCAACGGGACGGTGACGTTTGATGCGGCGCAGATCAACGGCGGCGTCTATTCCGTCACGATCTTTGTCAAGGACACCGGAGGGCTGGAGGATCAGAGGACGTTCCTTTGGACGATTGGCAACAGCAACCAGGCCCCTGCGGTCATACAACCGGTTTCTCAGAGCACGCCGGAGGGGCTGCCAGTCTCGCTTCAGGTGAAGGCCTCCGACCCCGATGGCACGCCGCTCACCTTCAGCGCAACCGGTCTGCCGAAGGACCTCTCCATTCACCCTGTCACCGGCTTTATTACGGGCATCCCCGCCTATAATACGGGGACGCAGGACTATACGGTGACGGTCACGGCCACCGACGGGAACCTCCCAGACTCCAAGTCCTTTAAATGGACGGTCACCAACACCAATCGCCTGCCGGTCTGCTTTAATTTTGGCAGGCCGACCCTGCGGGAAGGGGTGCTCTTCTCCGATACCTTCAGCGCCACCGATGCGGATAGCGACCCGATCACCTACGAGGCCATCGGCCTCCCGCCGGGCCTCGCAATCGACGCCACAACGGGAATCATCTCCGGCACCCCTCCCTTTACGGCGGCCAGCAACGCCACCAGCTCCTTCCCCGTAACGCTGCGGGCGCTGGATGGGAATGGGGGCCTGTGCGCGCAGGTGGTGATCTTCAACGTGCAGGATGTCAATCAGGCCCCGATCGTCGTCTCGCCGGGGGACTTGACCCATGCCGAGAACGAGGCGATTGGCTTGCGAGTCCTGGCCTCCGATCCAGACGGCAATACCCTGACCTTTAGCGCAGATGGGCTACCGCCTGGACTCTCCATTGTGGCCACCGGCGCCAACGCGGGGACTATCTCCGGCACCCCCCCCTTCACGGCGGCGGGGACTTATTTTGTGACGATCAATGCCTCGGACGTGATTCTGGTGGGCAAGATCACCTTCACCTGGATCATCACCAACACCAATCAGTCCCCCAACTTGGTGCCTCCGGGCAACCAGACCTTCCTAGAGGGGGCAACGGTGTCGCTCCAATTGACGGGGAGTGATCCAGACAACGACCTGCCGCTGACCTTCAGCGATCTGGACGCAAATGGTTTCAGCACCCTGCCACCCGAGCTGAAGGTTGATTCGACCGGCAAAATAACGGGTCTCCTCTCTTTCGATCGGACAAAGCAGAACTATGCCGTGACGATCCGGCTGTGCGACCCCGGTGCGCTCTGTTCGGAGCGCTCTTTTACCCTGAACGTGCTGGATGTCAACCGTGCACCGGTGGTGGAGGCCTGTGCCGCGACCACGTTTGTCGAGGGGGCTGACGTTGACATTCAGATTGTGGCGTCCGACCCGGATCTCAATCCGATCGTCTTTAGCGCCAGCGGGCTGCCGTCCGGTTTGTCGATTAACCAACAGAGTGGCAAAATTTCGGGCACGCTGGAGTTCTTTTCCGCCAATTATACGGCGATCGTGGTGGTCAACGACGGCTCGTTCAACGGAACCACCACCTGTTCCATTACGGTGACGGATGTCAATCGTTGTCCGACCCTGTCCGCGCTGGAGGCTCGCAGTAATGCGGAGGGGGACGTGGTGACATTCCAGGTGCTGGGGTCCGATCTGGATGGGGGATTGCCCGCGTTCAGTGCCACCCATCTGCCGGAGGGCCTCACCATCAGCAGCGCCGGCGTTATTTCCGGAACGATCTCCCTCTCGGCCCTGCCGTCCTACAACACGACGGTGACGATCTTTGACGGAATCTGCGGGGAGACGAAGACGTTTGTCTGGACCATCTCCAGCACCAACCAGCCGCCGGTGGTCAATAATCCACAGACCCAGAATATATCAGAAGGGGCCAGCCTGGAAGGGCTGGATGTGCTTCAGATCGTGGCCTCGGATCCGGACGGAGATCCCATGACGTTCTCCGCAGTCGGTCTCCCGCCGGGACTCTCCATCGCCTCCGATACAGGGAAGATCAGCGGTACGGTGACCTTCCAGACGGGGCAGGACAATAAGATCCTGCAGGTGACGGTCACGGTCAGCGACGGCCCGACCTCGACCTCCGTAATATTCACATGGAATGTGCTCAACACCAATCGCGCGCCGGAACTTTGCCTGATAAGCGATCAGGTCAGCGCCCAGGGGACGGTGGTTTCACTCTCCCTCTCCCAGTGTGCAACCGATCTGGACCTGGACACCGTTGCATTTACGGTATCGGGCCTTCCGGCAGGGTTAAACTTCGATGCGGCTAACCGCACTATTTCCGGAACGGTCTCGTCTACGGCGCTGGTGGGCGATTCGACCGTGACGGTTATCGTAACGGATGCCAGCTTACCGGATAGCCAGACCTTTAACTGGAAAGTGAGCGGCACCAACCGCAAACCAGAGATCAATCCCGCGCCCGTCAGTCAGACGATCGCCGAAGGGAATCCGGTCAGCTACAAAATCAATGGGGTCGATCCAGATGGTGATCCTAACCTGACCTATAGCCTCACATGGGGGCTGGATACGCCGCCGGTGGGGTTTTCCATCTCTGGCACGGGAATCATCACTGGCACTTTTGCCTACGATGTGGCGACGCCCACATTCAACAAGACCTATACTGTCGCCGTCACGGTGGCCGATTCGGGTGCCCTGTCCAGCGATCCGAAGAGCTTTAACTTTACCGTGACCAACACCAATCGGCCTCCGGCGTTCACCAGCAGTTGCGACCTTTCGCGTGCGCGGGGGGATGTCTTCTCGGGTGTTGTGGTGACGGCGACAGACCCGGATGTCGATCCCTTGACCTTCAGCGGGGTGAGCGGTCTGACTACACTGGGGATTAAGATCGACTCAATCACCGGTGCGCTCTCCGGCACCATCCTCTCCTCCGCACCCTTGGGGGCCAACGGTTTTACCCTTCGGGTGACCGACGGCACCGCTTCGGTGGATAAAGCCTGCACGATGGCGATTACCGGGGTCAACACCCCCCCTGTGCTGGGCACAAATTTCCCGCCGACCCTTTCCGAAGGACAATCAGTGTCGTTCCAGGTTTCGGCGACCGATGTGGATGCCGGACAGATTCTGACCTATACCGCCCTGATCAACACCGATCCGACATTTCAGGCGTTGGATACCCTGCCTCCCGGACTGAGTATCACGAGTGCGGGTCTGGTTACGGGGATTGTGCCGTTTGAAGCGGTGTCCAGCTCGGACGCAACACGCACCTACACGGTGAGGGTTACAGTCTGTGACAATGCGACCCCTTCGGCCTGCGATAATGAACCGGTATTTAGCTGGCGGGTCAACAACGTTAATCGCAAACCGACGCTGGCCAATCCCGGCAACAAGAGCGGGACGAAGGATGTGCCCATTGACCCCTTCTTCCTGCTTGGAAGTGACCCGGACGGCGATACGATCACGTACAGTCAGGCCAGCGGCAGCAGTGGCTTCACAGCGTTGCCGCCGGGTCTGACACTGGACCCGTCGTCCGGAAAAATCAGTGGGACGCCGCAGTCCACATCGGTGGGGACCTATGTGGTGACGCTGCAAGTGTCTGATGGGAACCTCTCCTCCGATAAGGTCTCCTTTACCTATACGATTTTTGATGTGCCGCAGTCGAACACGGCGCCGACGATTTCTCCGATTGCCACCCGGAGCAATGTCATCGGACAGCAGATTGTGGACTTCCAGATTCCAGCCAGCGATCTCGAAGGCCATCCCCTGGCCTATACCGCCACGGGCGTCCCATCCCTACCTCTTGGTTTGACGCTGAATTCAGTCACGGGGAAAATCAGCGGAACGCCAACCACAGCGGGCACCTTCACGGTGACGGTGAGCGCCAAAGAGACCTTAACCTCGCCCCAACTTGAATCAAATAAGGTCACATTCTCCTGGCCGATCACGGCGACCAACCAGCCCCCCACGATCGTAACGCCGACCTGTCAGGGCAGTGTCACGGGTGTGGCCATCACCCCCATCGCCATTTCGGTGAACGATCCCGAGGGACAGGCGACGGTCTGCACCCTGGCCAGCGGTGTGCTTCCGGGTGGCCTGAGCTTGGACCCCCCGGGGGCTTGCCGGATCAGCGGCGCCCCTACTGAGACGGGGAGCTTCACGTTTGCCGTGAAGGTCAGCGATACGGCAGTTGCGCCGCTGACGGCGACCTCCAGCGATATCACTTGCACCGTTTCGCTCCCCCTTGCTCCGCCGACGGTGAGTGTCACCTTTAACCCCGTTTCCGTGTCGCCCAACGGGGTCTCCACGATGGAGATCAAGCTGAACAACACAAATACGACGGCCCTCACCGGCGTGGCCTTCACGACCTCCACGAGCATCAGCACGGGTGTGTCCTCCAACCTTAAAATTACGACGGTGGGCACAACCACCTGCGGCGGGACACTCACGGCCGCAGTCGGCGGCACAGTGGTGACCCTCTCTGGCGGCACGATTCCGGCGGCGGGAACATCGTCAGGGAGTTGTGTCGTGACCGTTGGAATGTCCAGCGCCAACGCGGACGCCTATTTTGTGAGCACGAGTCAGATGACCTCCAACGCTCCTACGGTGAATCCGGTGACGGCGTCGTTGACCGTCACCTCGACGTCTGCCCCCCCTGTTACCCTGACGGTGACCCCGCCCAGCGATGGAAAGGTGACGGGAACGGGGATTGACTGCGGGGCAGATTGTACAGAATCGGTGGCGCCGAACACCGCCGTGATACTGACGGCCGTTCCGAATTCGGGATTTGTGTTTGGCAGTTGGGCGGGGGCTTGTGCGAGTGTGACCACGGCCACCTGTACGGTGACGATGGATATCTCCAAGGCGGTGGGCGCGACGTTTAGCGCGGCGCCTGCGGGGAATGTTACCCTGACGGTGACCCCGCCCAGCAATGGCAAGGTGACGGGAACGGGGATTGACTGCGGGGCAGATTGTACAGAGTCGGTGGCGCCGAACACTTCTGTGGAGTTGACGGCCGTTCCGAATTCGGGGTTTGTGTTTGGCAGTTGGACGGGGGGGTGCACTGGGACGGGTAGTTGCACGGTGACGATGGATATCTCCAAGGCGGTGGGCGCGACGTTTAGTGCGGTGCCTGCGGGGCCATTTGCGTTGAGTGTGGTGAAGGCGGGGACGGGCACCGGGACGATCAGCACGGGTACGGGGGTGACGCCTGCCATTGACTGCGGTTCCATCTGTTCGGGCACCTATACTACGGGCACCAATGTGACGTTGACGGCATCGGCGGCATTGGGATCGACATTTGCCGGCTGGTCGGGGGGTTGCAGTGGGACGGGTACTTGTGCGGTGACGGTGAGTGCGGTAACGACGGTAACCGCCACGTTCAACACCGCTCAATACACCTTGACGGTGCAAAAAGAGGGGGTAGGTAAAGATAGAGGGACGGTGACGAGCAGTCCTTCCGGTGTTAATTGCGGGAGCGACTGCGAGGGCACATATACCGCCGGAACGTCGGTGACCTTGACGGCGACGCCGGAGACGGGATTTGTGGCCTCCGGTTGGTCGGAGTCGGGGTGCAGCGCCACAAGTCTCACCTGCGTGGTGAGCATGACGCAGGACAAGACCGTGATGGTCAGCTTTGCCCTGCCCGCAGTGGCGATTACGATTACGCCGTCGATCGTGACACTCAATCCCGATGGAAAACAGACTTTCACGGCGACCGTCACCGGCACGAATGACCTAGCGGTGAGTTGGAGTGTGGAGAGTGGTGGTGGGACGATAGATCAAAACGGAACCTATACCGCGCCGAAAAAGGGCACCTATTCGGTCGTGGTCACTAGCAAGGCGGATCCAAACAAAAGCGCCACGGCGACGGTGATTGTGGTCACCGAACCGGTGGTCTCCCTCTCGGTCAGTCCCACGGCGGTCACCCTTCCGCCGAGTGGAACGCAGACGTTCACCGTTACGGTCAGCGGCAGCAACGATACGAGAGTGGAATTCACCTGCAGGACATCCACCGGGGCATCCACGACGATCTGCGGGACATTCAGGGACAATGTCTACACGGCGCCGACTACCCCCGGCGAGTATTACATTACCATCACCAGCCAGGCCGACCCGACCAAAAAGGTGACCATCAAGGTGACGGTTGCGCCGCTGCCGGTGATTTCGGTCTCCATCTCGCCCGAATCCACAACGGTGAGCACAAATGCCCTTCAGGGCTTCTCTGCGGTGGTGACCGGCAGCAGCAATACGGGTGTGGTCTGGAGCGTATCGGGAGGTGGCAGCATCACGCAGAGCGGTGTCTACACGGCGCCAAATGTCGCAGGCAACAATAATATCGTTATTACGGCGGTCAGTGTGGCGGACAGCAGCAAGTTCGACACGGCGACGGTGACGGTGACCACGGAAGCGGTGGTGTCGGTGGTGGTCACCCCCGCCGATGCGGAAGTGGCCCTGGGCGGAAGTGTGGCCTTCACCGCCACGGTGAGTGGCAGCAATACAGGCGTCACATGGAGTGTGCTAAGCGATCCCAATAGCGGTTCAAATAACGGAACCATTACCAGCGCGGGCATCTACACGGCGCCTGCTGTTCCCGGCACATATTATGTGGTGGCTACGACGTCCGGGGGTAAAACGGCGCAGGCGAAAATAACGGTGTCCAACAGCCCGCCGACCATCACGACGTCTCCATCGCCACGCAGCGTGAATGTTGGCGACAGAGTCAACATCCCCATTATGGCCATTTCAGCGGGCAACGGTATCCTGACCTATAGCGCAGACGGGTTACCAGACGGCTTGGACATTGATCCGAAAACGGGGGTCATCTCCGGTACACCCACGAAAGCGGTGCCATACACGGCCACGATCAGGGTCTGTGACGGGGCCAATTGTGTCACGATCACCCTTCCTTTCACGGTGAATCCTGTCGGCAGCAATATCAATCTGCCGCCGACGCTGGACAACCCCGGAGATAAAATCAATGGCATCAACGCGTCCATTTCGTTGTCCGTGTCCGCGAGTGATCCGGAAGGTCAGGTGTTGACCTATAGTGCCACGGGGCTGCCTCCGGGCCTTGCAATCAATAGCGGCACGGGTCTCATTAGCGGAACAATATCCTCCACGGCGAATCTTGGCAGTCCCTATCTCGTGACCATCACGGTCAAAGAACCGGGGGCCTCCGGGCTTTCCGCCAGCCAGCAGTTTACCTGGACGGTCTCCCTCACG
>CAZQIT010000048.1:0-30630 GCA_964592995.1 uncultured Nitrospirota bacterium
TGATGGCAGCGTTGGAATCGTGGAGGGATTGGTGCCCGGCCCGCAAACCGCGCCGCCCGTCGCACTCCCGCAAGAGAACGACACGCCCGTCAACTCCATCGGAACCACATCGGAGAAGATCGCCCCATCCGCCGAAGCCGGTCCCGCGTTGGAGACGACGACGTCATACGTCACCACGCCCCCCGGTGCCACCGGCGTGGTGCTGGTGATCGTCTTCACCGCCGAGAGGTCAGCCGTCGGAATCACGGTAATGCTGCCCGTCGTGCCAGAATCATTCCCCGACGTCGGATCGGTCACGCCCGCAGGTGGCGCGACGGTGGCCGTGTTGGCCGAGATCGTCCCCGTCATGGGCGCCGTCGCCGTAATCGTGTAGGTCACCAATCCGCCTGATGGCAGCGTCAGAATCGTCCCGTCAACCGTGTTGCCTGAAACCGTCGGCGCATCGCACGACGCCCCACCTGACGACGTGGTGCAGACTGCACCCACAGCGGTTAACGCCGACGGAACCACATCGGAGAAGGTCGCCCCGTCCGCCGAAGCCGGGCCGGCATTTTCGACGACGACGTCATACGTCACCACGCCACCGGGTGCCACCGGCGTGGTGCTGGTGATCGTCTTCACCGCCGAGAGGTCAGCCGTCGGAATCGTGACCGTCAAGTTAACAGAAAGGGAGCTTGCACCTGTTGCTGCCTGGGTACTTGATACACCGTTTGCCACGTTCGGGTGCGTCCCCCCCGTGCTGGAGGTGACCACGATAGTGACCGTGCAAGAGGAGTTTGCCGGAATCGTGAGGCCGCTAAACGTCAGAAGACCGGTCTGCCCGGCCGTGAAATTGTTTCCAGATGCACCCACGCACGTGCCGCCTGCAGGACCTGCAGCGTTGACTGCCATGTTCGTGAGCGTATCGGTGAAACTGGCTCCTGTCAGCGCCACGCCGCCGGTATTGTCTATTGTGAAGGTAACCGTGCTCGTGCCGCCCCCGGTAATGCTGGGGGAGCTGAACGACTTGGCAATCCCTGGCACCACCGCCGTGCCGATATTGTTGGCGTTATTCGAATCATATGTGCCCGATAAGGAGGGGTTGGGTGCATAGACATTCGTGACTTGGGCGCTGTTCAGCAGGCTGGTCGTTGGGGCGTTGGAAGCAACGGCAACGGTAATCGTCAAGGGACTTAGGCTGACGCCATTTGCGAGTGTCGTGGGGGTGGCAATGCAGGTCACGATTTGCCCCGACACTGTACAGGCATTCCAGTCTCCCGCGCCACCGCCGGAGACGAACGTCAGACCCGTCGGTAGCGTATCGGTGATTGTGAGGCACTGAACACGGGCACCGGGCACCACAATCCCGGGGCTGCTGTCGGGCAGATAGGGGCAATTGCTTGTGTTCGGACCGTTATTGGTCACCGTAATCGTATAACTGGCATTGCCACCACGGGTAAAGGGTCCCGTGGCGGTCTTGGTCGCGCTCAAGTCGGCAAACAAAGGAAGAGAAGCTAAATCTCCAACGACAAGTCCTGATAAGGATAACAACGTCATCGTGTTACCTGTAGGATCATAAACACGAACCTCTCCCGCAGGGTTGTTTATTAAATAGAGACGGCCAGCACTCGTTTCGGTGCCAAAGGCAATACCAGCCGACCCAGGCCCCGGATAACCAGCAATCGCCGTAGTGACCCAACTGGCCGTATCCACTGTACAGGCGGGAGGAGCACTCGTAGGCATAAGATACAGCGTTCCATTTCGATCAAACGCAATATCTCCGCCCCCTATCCCTGCACAGGGGCCGGTCAATGTTCCCACGACAGTTCCAGCCCCTGTTGTGGTATTGACGGTGTAAACCGTGCTGTTTATTCCAACGACCACGTAAAAGGTCCCTGCGGCATTAAACGCGGCGCGCGGCGGCGACTGAGACATATTCGCGTTGGTGCCAACGGTGAGGGAAGCATGGGTCTCCGGATCCCAATAGGCCACATCCTGGCTTGAGGCGGCGTTTTGAACATAGTAAAGTCGCTTCGTGACCGGATCTCGCGCGATTGCATTCGTCGCAAACAAGGCGTTGAACCCTGTGCTGGTTCCTACTCCCGTGCTTGGATTAAGAGTGAAAATCCTAAACGGCGAAACCGATTCTACGAAATAGATCAAGTTCTCCGCAGAGGCGTGGGTGGCCAGAGCGGGGGCGGGGTGGAGCACTGAAACCGCCAGCCAGAGGAGACCGACAAGCCCCAAAAACCACTTGCGGCTTGTTGTGCCCACGGCTCCGGCATGGTCGCCAACGGGGTTTACCCTTCCAAGTGTGTGCGCAATCATTTGCTTCCAATTCACGAATTAACTCCCTTGTTCGTTAGTTGCTTGATGGTGCCTCTGGCTGCAAATCCAAATCCTGCGGGGTTTGCTCAATCCGGCTGTTTTGGGAAAATTGAAATTCGACCCGACGACTGCGGGCGAACTCATCCGCCGTCTGGTCGGAGTCCGGCGCGCGTCGCTTGCCAATTGCTTCTTTCGTAATACGATCGGATGCAACGCCCGCTGCAAGCAGGTAGGTGCGCACCGCACGCGCCCGGCGATCTGAAAGCGCCAGGTTGTAGTTGTCTCCCCCGCGTCGGTCGGTATGACCCACCAGATGAACGGTGATCTCCGGATGAAGCCGAAGCACGGACGCCATCCGATCCAGCAATACCGCCGTCGTCGGATGAATCGACGCCTTATCTAGGGCAAAATGAACGCCATTGGCCAAAATCTCCATTTGTTGAATGGGCGAAAGCGGCGGCGCGGGTGACGGCGGTGGCATGGGAACGGCAATCACTGGCGCAGGCGTACAGGACTCCATCTCCCGAGTCGCGTCCTTTTCCAGGCGTTCCGCCGTCCGAATCTTCGACTGGGCATGACGCCAGCCCAATTCCCCCTCCTCATGTCCCGCCCAGACCAGATACACTTCCATCTGCGCCACCTTATCCTCGGCGCAGTGAAAATAGGAATGCCCCTTCAGTGCCCTCGCCCGCACCCAGAGGTCTTCCCGCACCACTTTGCTCGACACAATGATCGGCGTCTCCATGCTGATCGTCGTCGCCCTCATCTCCAGCGGCCGGACGATCCCTCCGGATTCGTTCAGCGCCGCTTCAATGACGCCGGTGCGGTCGTTCTCGGCGTATTCCGCCCGTGCGAAATCCAGCCACGCCTGCGCCTTCGCAAAATGGTAGGAAGCAATTGGAACGCCCTGATCGTTTAACCGCTTGAGGCGATCCTGCAAGTCGTCCATCACCTGAATATCGGACGCGATGACTTCATCCGTAATCCGATCGGGTTCGGAGGCAAGGGGTACTTCGGCCCATACCGTTGCGCCAGCACACATGATGATTACCCAATTTAAAAACAAGCCCAACTGTTTCATCCTGTTCTCTCCATATACACTTTTGGATATACCCAAAAAAAGACTGTCCACCACGCGACAGGTTGACTCTACCTCCAAAGCACACGCACTATCGGGAATCGCCTCTAAAGTCTTGAGGATATCTGGAAACCCCGGACATGAGCGCAGGAGTGTAGTCTAAATCGAAATCCGAAACAAGTCCCGAGTGAGAAAGACCCACTGGGATTGCCCCACTTTGCAGGCCACAACACGATCCCCTATTTTTGGCCCTATTTTTGACGTTCACGTTGAAGCTGCATTTGCCGTTTGACCACGTAAGAAATAATATGTTCCTGATCGTGCCAGTTGATGCCTCTGAAGGCCAGTCCCACCTCACAGTAGCAGACCGATTCTGCTTTAGGGTTCAACCACATCACCTCCCCCGCAAGAAACATCTCCCGAAAGGGGAGCACCGGGAGGATCAGCTCCAGCTCCAGTAAGTCGCCCAGCTTGGGCGCCTCTGCAACATGGACTTTGAGGCCATCCGCACTGAGGTCTTTGACCGTTGTACGATTCGGGAAAATCACTTCGTCTTGGCCCTGCGGCAGGGCCTTGATCATGAAACTAATCTTCCAGTCCAGCCACAGGAGCAGTTCCATCACGTCAGGGTCGGATGCGTGCTCGGTTTGACCGTGCAGTTTTTTATAGAGCTTCTCGGCGGTATCCATCCGAGGAAGGACCGGGATGGGGTATCGTCCGCTCTTTTGCGCTTCGACCCGCTTCGGCCCATTTGGATCCATCATGCGGTACATCGCAGGGCAATCGGCTAGAGCGCGGACAGAATGCCGTCGTTCTTCTCGTTCTGTGTGCATGGGACCTCCCTCCTGTTGTTAAACATGCGTGCAGGTATAGTCCACGATGGCAACCCTGTCAATATGGCCCGGCGCTCGCGCTTAGTTTGCATTTTAAATGGGCGTTCTGTACCATCGAAACCATGCGGCCGCTCTCTCTGGATCAGATCATTGAACGAATTCACGCCTATGCGCCGGGTGCCGACATGGCGCCGCTTTCGCGTGCCCATGCCTTCTCCACAGCGGCTCACGCGGGACAAAAACGGCGCTCCGGCGAGCCTTACATCCACCATCCCCTGGAGGTGGCCGGTATCCTCGCCCAACTCAAGTTGGACCTCCCCTCCATCGTTGCGGGACTTTTGCATGACGTCGTGGAGGATACCCCCCATACACACGATGACATTCAGGCGGACTTCGGCGAAGAGGTGGCCTCTCTGGTTTCGGGTGTGACCAAGATTGATCGGATCGTCTTCCGGAGCAATCAGGAGAAGCAGGCGGAAAACTTCAGGAAAATGATCGTCTCCATGGCCAGCGACATCCGCGTCCTGCTGATTAAACTGGGCGACCGTCTTCACAACATGCGCACACTGGGCGCGCTACCAGATGAGAAACAACGTCATATTGCGCAAGAGACGCTGGACATTTACGCCCCACTGGCCAACCGACTGGGCATCGGTTGGATCAAGTCCGAACTGGAAGACCATTGTTTGCATTATCTCCATCCGGATATTTACAAAGACCTTGCACAGAAAGTCGCGCGCGATCAGTCCCGGCAGGAGCGGTACATCCACACGGTGATCGGCATTCTTCAGAAATCAATGGCCGACGACAATCTGGTCGGCCGCGTGACCGGACGTTCAAAACATCTCTTTGGCGTTTATCAGAAGATGGAAAAGCGTGGCATCCCCTTTGAAGAGGTTTACGACCTGAGGGGGGTCCGGATCATCACGCAAACCAAGATGCACTGTTATGCCCTGCTGGGCCTCATCCATTCGCTCTGGATGCCCGTTCCAGGGCGGTTTAAGGATTACATCGCCATCGCCAAGTCGAACCTCTACCAGTCGCTTCACACCACCGTGGTCGGTCCGCGAGGAAGAAACGTGGAATTCCAGATCAGAACGGAAGAGATGCACAAGGTGGCTGAAGAAGGAGTTGCCGCCCACTGGGTCTATAAGGAAGGGAAACGGGTCAATCCGCAGGACGAAAAGCTCTTTGCCTGGCTTCGGCAACTCTCGGAGTGGCAGGAGGAGATCGCCAATTCCCGCCAGTTCATGGAATCGGTCAGGACCGACCTGTTTGCAGATGTGATTTACCTCTTCACCCCAAAAGGGGATGTCAAGGAAATGATGAAGGGGTCAACGCCGATTGATTTCGCCTATGCCGTCCACACCGAAGTCGGCAATCACTGTGTCGGCGCCAAAGTGGATGGAAGAATCGTTCCACTGAATTATACGCTTCGGAACGGCGACAAGGTGGATATTCTGACCTCTCCCTCCCAGCGGCCTGGAAAAGATTGGCTCAGCATCGCCAAGACCGCCAAAGCCAAGACAAAAATCAGGCATCTTCTGCGTGAAGCGGAGCAGGTCAGTAATCTTGAAATCGGGAAGAAAATTGTGGAGCGAGAGCTACGCAAGGCCCATCTGAGTCCGTCCGCAGCCCTCAAATCGGACCGGATGCTGGCCGGGGTGAAAGAGGTGGGCATCCATTCGATGGAGGCCCTTTTCATGGCGGTCGGTTACGGGAAAATTTCCGCCCAACAGGTCATCCAACCCCTCCTGTCCGAGCCACACCTGAAAGAGGGCCTCAAGGATAAAATCTTAAAAAAAGTCGGCATCGGGCAGGGCCATGTGGTGGTCAAGGGCCTATCGGATATTCTGGTTCAAATTTCAAAGTGCTGTAATCCTGTCCCGGGAGACCGGATTATCGGATTTATTACACGGGGTCGGGGTGTCTCCATTCATACAACCGAATGCCCCAATATTGACCAACTCGACTACAACGAAGAGCGCATCGTAGAGGTGGGTTGGGATCGGAAAAGCCAGGAAGCGCATCCGGTGAACATCCATGTGGCCACAATAGATCGTCCCGGTCTTCTGGCCTCCGTCTCCAGTGCAATCGCCACTGCCGCATCCAACATTCGACAGGCCGACATCGTGACCACCGAAGACAAAAAAGGGGTCCTCCGCTTTCGCATTGATATTGTCGACACCCAACATCTCGAAAAAATCCTGAAAAACATTGAAAAGGTGGACGGAGTCCTCTCGGCCCGCCGTCGCAGGGGATAGCGTAATCTGGGTTAAAATGGCAGGGGAGCGTAAAGGCCCACCCTCACCGCTTCATCCGAACCCTGGAATGCCCAGGGTCTCCAACCGATCAGAACATCCCGACCGATTGCGCGGCGGCGCGGATGAGTGGCTCCGGATAGAGGCCGATCAGGAGTGTGGCCAGAGAAAGGGCGATCAGGGCCGTCTTTAGCGCGGGCGAAAAAGAGAGCGAGAAGTCGCCCGTCGGTTCTTCCATATACATGGCGACGACCACCTTGAAATAGTAATAGAGTGAAATGACGCTGTTGAGGACCCCGATAACGGCCAGCCAATAAAACCCGCCTTCGATCGCCGCATTGAACAAGAGCAACTTTCCCGTAAAACCCGCCGTCGGCGGGATGCCGACCAGCGAGAGTGCAAAGAGGACAAAAGCCGCCGCCACGGCGGGATGCGTCCTGGCCAGTCCCCTGAAGTCGGAAATCTGGTCGCCCTTCCCCTCCCGTGTGCGGAGCAGGATCACCAGCGAAAACGCCCCTAGCGTCATGGCGGCATAGGCCACCGAATAGAGCAGCACCGCCGAGAGACCTCCCTGTTTTGCCGTAATGATGCCGATGAGGATATAGCCAGACTGCGCGATGGAGGAGTAGGCGAGGAGCCGCTTGAGATGGGTCTGTACGAGGGCGGCGATGTTGCCCACGGTCATGGTCAGGACCGCCATCAGCCAAAGGATCGGCCACCAGACTTCGTAATGGAATTCAAGCCCGACCATGAATACCCGCAACATGCTGGAAAAAACGGCAACTTTGGAGCCGGTGGACAAAAAGGCGGTAATGGGCGTGGGCGCCCCCTCATAGACATCGGGCGCCCACATATGAAAGGGGACCGCAGCGATTTTAAATCCGAAACCGGCCGTCAGAAAAACAATGGCCAGCGCCAGCATTGGGCTTTGCCCCGCACCGGAGAGGTAGGCCCGAATCGAACCCAGGTGGGTTGTGCCAGTGAGGCCATATAAGAAAGCGATGCCATACAGAATCAAACCGGAGGTCAGGATACCGGTCAAAAAATACTTCAAGCCCGATTCCAACGATCTGGGGTCTTTGCGCATGAAAGCGGCCAGGACATAGAAGGACATCGACATCAATTCGAGTGAAAGGTAAAACGACAACAGATCGCTGCAAGCGGGCAGCAACATCATCCCGACCGTTGCGAAAAGAATCAGGCCATAATATTCCCCGATGTTGATCTTTTCGATCTGGACAAACAGGATGGAGACGAGGATGACCAGGACCGCAATCAGCAAAAAAAGCCACTTGAAGAAGAGGGCGTAGTTGTCCAGCGTAATCATGCCATTGAAGGCCGTCAGGTTGCTTCCCCACAACGGAATGAGAGAGAGGGCCGAGAGCGACAGAGACCCCAGTGCGAAATAGCCCAGCCCCGTTTTTTTGTTGCGCGGAACGAACGGGTCCATCACAAACAGAAGGCAGGCCAAAGCGGCCAGAATCATCTCGGGCAGGATCGCAATGAAGGCAGAGGGCTGCACGCTATTCTCCGACTCCTGCGGGTGAATGGGTGGTTTGGGGTAAGGCGGCGCGGGGCGCAGCTCGCGCCGCTTTCGTCTGGGGTTCGGCGGACGGGCTGACCCGCTGAACAATTTTTGCAACCGGCGGCTCCAGAATCTGGATGAAGGGTTTCGGATAGAGGCCGATCCAGAACATCAGGACAATCAGGGGGATCATATAGGCCACCTCCCGCCGGGAGAGGTCGGACAGTTCCTGATTTTCGGGTTTGTCCAATGGCCCGAACATCATCCGCTGAAACAGCCACAACATATAGGCCGCGCCCAGAATAATCCCCACGACAGCCAGACCCGCATAGACCTTATTGTACTGAAACACGCCGACTAAAATCAGGAATTCACCCACAAACCCGTTCAGACCGGGCAGTCCGATGGAGGAGAACAGGCTGATTCCAAAGATGGCGGAATAGACCGGCATGCGATGCGACAATCCGCCAAAATCGGAAATGGCCCGCGTGTGGCGACGCTCATAAATCATCCCAATGATCAAAAACAACGCGCCAGTCGAAATACCATGATTCACCATCTGAAGGATGCTGCCGGTGATGCCCTGCGTGTTGAGGGCGAACATCCCCAGCATGACAAAACCCATGTGGCTCACCGACGAATAGGCCACCAGTCGTTTGACATCGGTCTGTACCAGCGCCACCAGTGCGCCGTAAATAATCCCGACAAGGGACAGACCGGCAATCAACGGCACAAAGTAATGGCTGGCCGCCGGAAAAAGGGGCAGGCAAAAACGGACAAACCCATAAGTCCCCATCTTGAGCAAAACACCCGCCAGCAGCACACTCCCTGCCGTGGGGGCGTCCGTATGGGCATCCGGAAGCCAAGTATGGAAGGGGAACATCGGCACTTTGATGGCAAAACCCAGAAAGAAGGCCGCAAAAAGCCATATCTGGATAGAGAGGGGGAGATTCAGTTTATATAATTCCAGCAGATCGAACGTGTGGACGCCGGTGCCGTATGCCGGATTTTTGTTCAGGAAGTAGATGGCCAGGATGGCCAGCAACATAAAGAGACTGCCAAACAGGGTGTAGAGAAAAAACTTGATGGCGGAATAGAGCCGCCGTCCGCCACCCCAGATGCCAATCAGGAAATACATCGGCACCAGCATGACCTCCCAGAAGATGTAGAAGAGAAACAGATCCAGCGCCATGAAGACGCCAATCATGCCGGTTTCCAGGAAGAGGATCGACACGTAATATTCCTTCAGCCGTTCATGGATTGCCGAGAAGGAACTGGCGATGGCGATCGGACAGAGGATCGTGGTCAGCAGAATGAGCATCAGACTGATGCCGTCAATGCCAAAGTGATAATGCACCCCCAGGGACGGAATCCAGGAAAACCGTTCAATAAATTGCATCTCCGAAGAGGCCGAATCAAATCCGAACAGCAACAGGAAGGAGGCCAGCATCGTCGCAATAGAAGTGCCAAATGCGACCTGCATGATCCGCTGGGACTGATCCTTCGGGATCAAAAAGAGGATGACGCAACCGATCAACGGCAGATAGGCAATCAGTGACAGCATGGGGAAACCGAGACCTCCTGTTAAAAACCAGCCCAAAAAAACCAACGTTTAGTTGCAAACGTTTGCGACACTTTCTACCCCACCTAACCTCCCCTTGTAAAGGGGAGGAATCCCCTCCCACTAGCCTAAAAAACGAGGTAGAGCGCAAAGACGACGATCCCCGCAACCATGCCCAAGATATAATGTTGAACGGCCCCCGTCTGGAGTTTCCGCAATGCGCGCGCGAAAAAATCCAGCAGGCTGGATGTGAGGTTGACCAAGCCGTCCACAATGTACCGGTCAAAGAGAGTGGAGACATCCCCTTCAAAGCGCGTCAGCCAGCCCAGGGCGTTGACGACGCCGTCGATCACCCACTGATCAATCTTCCAGAGCAAGCTGCATCCCCACAAAAGTGGGCGGATAATCAGCGTATCGTAAATCTCATCGACCCAGAATTTGTTGTTTGATACAAGATAGAGGGCACGCAGCCGACCCCCGATGATTGCAGGCAGGGCCGGATACCGGATGTAGAGGAACCAAGCCAGCAGCCCGCCCAGCAGGGCGACGGAGGCCGACAACAGCATCAGGTCATTTGCCACACCCGATGCCAGGTGATGTTCCCCCCCTGTGGCGATGAGGGGTTGCAGGAAATGGTGCAGGAGACCCGACTCCGGCGGGAAGCCCAGCAGAAAGCCTGCAACAACAGAAAGAGCGGCCAGCACCAGGAGAGGGACGGTCATCGTCGCCGGGGACTCGTGGATGTGGACTGCGTGATCCACCCGTGACGCACCGTAAAAAGTTAAAAAGAGCAGGCGGAACATGTAAAAAGAGGTCATCAGCGCCGTGACCATTCCGACGCCCCAGAGCACATAATGATGGCCCGCGAAGGCCGAGACCAGAATTTCATCCTTGCTCCAGAAGCCCGAAAGTGGCGGGATACCGGCGATGGCCACCGTACCGATGAGGAAGGTCTGATGCGTGATCGGAATTTTTCGGGCCAGTCCACCCATCTTGCGCAGGTCCTGCTCTCCGGAGAGGGCATGAATCACGCTGCCGGAACCCAAAAAAAGCAGTCCCTTGAACGCGGCATGGGTGGCCAGATGAAAGATGGCCGGAATGTAGGCCCCCACTCCCGCCGCCAGGAACATATACCCCAACTGACTAACAGTGGAGTAGGCCAGGACTTTTTTTATATCGGTCTGCGTAAGGGCGATGGAGGCGGCAAAGAGGGCTGTGGTTGCGCCCACGACCGCCACCACTTCGGATGAGAACGGCGCCAGCGCATAGAGCGCATTCGATCGGACGACCATATAGACCCCCGCCGTCACCATCGTGGCCGCGTGAATCAGGGCCGAAACCGGTGTCGGGCCTTCCATGGCGTCGGGGAGCCAGACGTAAAGTGGAATCTGTGCCGATTTGCCCATTGCGCCGATGAAAAGAAAAAGGGTGATCGCTGTGACGACGACTTGCGATGCAAGGTCGGCGCGGGGGAAGATATCGGCATAGGTCAGGCTGCCATAGGTTACAAAAAGAGTGAATATGCCCAGGAGGAAACCCGCATCGCCAATACGGTTGACGATGAACGCCTTGTTTCCGGCAGTGGTGGCAGATGGTTTCTGATACCAATAGCCGATGAGCAGATAAGAGCAGAGGCCCACCCCCTCCCAGCCCACGAACATCAGCAGGTAGTTGTCGGCCATGATGAGGATGAGCATTGAAAACATGAACAGGTTCAGGCAGGCAAAAAAGCGCGGATAGCCCGCATCGCCGTGCATGTAGCCAATGGAATAGATGTGCACGAGCAGGCCAACGCCGGTCACCACCAGCAGCATCACCACGGTTAACGGATCAATCAGGAAGGCAACGTTGACCCGCAACGCGCCAACACCGATCCATTCGTATAGGGAAAAGGTCGCAGGTCCCCCCGTCATGACGGCCGTGGCGGCAAAACAGGCGAGCAAAAAAGAGAGCAGCGCGGACCCGACACCGATGACATGCGCCCGCGACCTAGACTCTTCGGAGCCAAAGAGGTTATTCGCAAAATTGATCAGCGCCCCCACGGCAGGAAAAAGGGGAATGAAGCAGGCGATTTTGAGCATCTCTATCTTTATCGTCGAAGGGGGAAGAGACAAAAACGGGAGCAGTATAGACATATCCGAACAAGATGTCTATCCCGTTTTTTTAGCATGACGGCGCGTTGACAAAGCCGGGAGGGGGTGCTACATTCCGCGCGGTCGGTTGGGGGCGTAAAAACGCCTGTAACCATGCGGGAGATGTCGCTTTGGCGGGTGATTTGATCCAGATGAAAGTGCGGGGATTCATGTTTGACCCCTATCATCCCAACGTCTATATTCTGATTCTGCGCGATGACGAAAGTGGAGAGGTGCTGCCCCTCTGGATTGACAAGTCCGATGCGCAGGCCATCGGCCTCGCCCTGGAAGGCATCTTCACCCAGCGTCCGCTGACGCATGATCTGATTAAGAACACCCTGGACGCCCTGGATGCAAAGATGATCAGCGTGGTGGTGACCGACCTGAAGGATGCGGTTTACCACGCCCGGATTCATCTGCTCTATCGAGATGCGGAGTTCTCCATTGACTCACGGCCCAGCGATGCCATTGCGCTGGCATTGCGGGCGAATGTCCCCATCTTTGCCGCCGAAGAGGTTATTCGGAAAAAGGGCTTCCAGGAATTGGGCCAGTGGCTTTCAAACCTCAGCCCGGAAGACTTCGGACGATATAGTACTTAACGAGGGGGCTGATGGGTATGGCGCGAATCGGCACAATGTTATTGTGCGTTGCGCTGATGGTCGCCTGCGCCAGAATCAGCGACCTTTCAAGCGAGCACTACCGTGTCGGCGTATTATTCTCTCTGCCCGATGCACCGGTTGTCGTGCTGCCCATGCACACGGATGTCAAGCATCAGAATGACGCCCTGCTCGCGGAGTCCATCTTTTACAAAGTTCTGACCGAGATGCGGCCACAGATGCAGCGGGTGTCGCCTCAGGAAAGCCGCATCCGAATTCAGGAAGCAGCCCTTTTGCCTGCCCTCAAACGCATGGGAAAATCCACTCCTTTTTCTGAAAACGAGATGGCGGCCTTCTACAAGCTCTTTGGAACCCCTTTTTTCCTGCAGACGGTGCTGGATGAAGCCCAAACGCTGGAGGGGGCCACGCATGTGCGTATTCGGGGTCGGCTCTGGGACATGGAAAAGGGGGACATCATCTGGGAGGGAGTGGGAGAGTCGCGCGGGTATCTTTTTTTGTTCTTCCCCACAACACCCGCCAGCCTGGAAAAAGCGGTGGAAGTGGCCAGTCGAGGCCTGATCCGAAGACTCCCTTAGGGCTTACCCATGAATATCCCCGTCAAAGTCCATGCCGTCATATCGGATCCCAGCATCCATAGCGATGCGCAGATTATCCTTCTCAAAGACATTCAGGAGATGGAGATGCTCCCCATCTGGGTCGGCGTGACCGAGGGGAAGGCCATTCGTTTTATGCTGGAAGGGATCGTTCCGCCTCGCCCACTTTCACATGACCTGCTCACGGCTCTCTTGAGGCATCTGAACGTCGAGATGGAGAAGGCGGTTATCAATGAGATCAACGATAACGTTTACTTCGCCACCCTCCACCTGACACAAAAGGGACGGCCCCCAGCCGAAACGCCCTCTACAGGAGAGGCCGCTGATGCGGGGACGCCCGATCGGGAGATCACGATTGATCTCCGTCCCAGCGACGCCATCGCAATGGCCCTTCGCACCGGCGCCCCGATTTATGCCTCGGAAGCGGTGCTGGAAAAAGGCGGCGGCAACAACCTGGATGCCTGGCTGGCCAACATGAAGCCGACCGATTTCGGCCCGTACCATGTCTAAGACGGGGGTTCCGTGGCTGATCCTGCTCGGACCGACTGGCGTGGGAAAGAGCGTGGTCGCGGAAGGGGTCGCCCGTTCAATGGGTGCCGAGATTCTGGTGGCCGATTCCCGCCAGGTCTACCAGGGGATGGACATCGGAATGGACAAGCCCTCTCCGGCGGCGCGGCGGCGGGTTCCACGGCATTTGATCGACCTGGTTGCCCCGGATGCGATTTTTTCGGCAGGGGCGTACCAACGCGCGGCGGAAGATAAAATTGCCGAGATGACGAAGGCGCAACGGCCGTTTTTAATTGAGGGGGGAACGGGACTCTATCTCCGCGCCCTGCTCGACGGCCTGTGGGAGGGGCCGCCCGCCGATTGGACGCTGCGGCGGCAGATGCGTGCGCACGAAGAGGCCGAGGGCGAGGGCACGCTCCATCGGCAACTGGCTGCGGTTGACGCAGCGGCAGCGAAGCGCATGTCGCCGCGAGACCTCCCCAAAATCATTCGCGCCCTGGAGGTTCTTAGGCTTACCGGCAGAACACTCTCCGACTGGCATCAGGCCCATCGGGCGGTGCGGGTGCGTCGGCCCTGCACCCTCATCGGTCTGCGCCGTCAACGGGATGATCTCTACCGGCGCGTTTCGGCGCGCGTCGATCAGCAAATTGCGGCGGGACTGGTGGATGAGACGCGGCGGTTTTCGCACCTTTCGCCAGAGTTGCCCTCCATGCGCGGGCTGGGTTATCGCCAGATGCTCCCCTACGTGCAGGGGGAGCGGTCGTTCGACGAAGCGGTGTCCATTCTCAAGCGCGACACCCGCCACTATGCCAAGCGGCAGATGACCTGGTTTGCCGCAGACTCCGACGTTCGGTGGCTGGACCTGGCCGAGGGCGAGCCGGTCGAAGAAACGGTGGCGCGGATCAAGCGGGTACAGGAAGAGAGACCGACCGTCGTCACGCAAAAGTGATATGGCCGGGAGCGTGGAGGCACCTGTACAAGGAGCGTGTTTCGATGTTGAATGGGGGGTCTGAAAAACAGATCAAGTCCACGGTGTCGGCGAAGTGGCCACAGGCGTGTGTCGGTGTCATTGGCGGCAGCGGCCTTTACGAAATGGACACACTCAAAGCGGTGCAAGAGACGACCGTCGCCACGCCCTTTGGCAGGCCGTCTGGCAAGATCATCCTCGGAACGCTGGAAGGCGTTCGGGTGGCGTTTCTAGCCCGCCACGGCCAGGGGCATACCCTGCTGCCGTCGGAGATCAACTATCGCGCCAACATCTTCGCCCTCAAAAAACTGGGTGTGGAGCGGATCCTGTCGGTAAGCGCCGTCGGCATCATGCAGGAGCAGATCGCACCCGGCCATATTGTCGTGCCGGATCAATTCTACGACCTCACGAAGGGGCGGGAGAGCACCTTTTTTGGCCGTGGCATTGTGGCGCATGTCAGCCTTGCCGATCCCGTTTGCAACGCGCTGGCGAAAGTCGTGTCGGATGCGGCGGAGGCGGTCGGGGCGACGGTGCATCGGGGGGGAACGTATCTCTGCATGGAGGGGCCACAGTTCTCCACGCGCGCCGAGTCGCACATTCACCGCAGTTGGGGAGCGGGGGGGGATTTCTGTCATCGGCATGACCAACGCCACCGAGGCCAAACTTGCGCGCGAAGCCGAGATTTGCTATACCACCCTTGCGCTGGCCACCGATTACGATTGCTGGCATGTGGCCGAATCCGACGTGAGGGTGGATCAGGTGCTTAAGGTGCTGCATGACAACGTGGCGCTCTCAAAGCGAATTATTCAGGCGGCGGTCGGTCGAATTCCCACGGGGCGCGACTGCGGTTGCGTTGATGCGCTGAAATACGCCATCGTCACGGCGCCGGGCCGCATTCCGGCCAAGACCCGCGTCAGCCTGCATCCGATCATTGGAAAATATCTATGAAGCCATTGTGGTCCTTTTCAAGGGGAAGTGAGCAAGAGGAGATTCAATGAGCTTGTTGGTGGTGGGATCGGTGGCGCTGGATTCGGTAAAGACGCCGTTTGGGGAAGCCCACGAGGCGCTGGGGGGATCGGCCACTTATTTTTCGACGGCGGCCAGCTACTTCACCGATGTCCGGCTGGTGGCCGTGGTGGGGGAGGATTTTCCTGCGGCGCACATTGCGTTTCTGAAAGAGCGAGGCATTCAATTGGATGGCCTCCAGAAGCGTCCTGGCCGCACGTTTCGCTGGACGGGGGAATACGGGTATCCGCTCAACGAGGCCAAAACGCTCGACACACAGTTGAACGTTTTTGAGTCGTTTCGTCCGACGTTGCCTGCGTCGTATCTGGATTCGTCCATCGTCTTTTTGGCCAACATCGACCCCGAACTCCAAATGGATGTGCTGCGTCAGGTAAAGCGCCCGAAGTTCGTCGCCTGCGACACGATGAATTTCTGGATTGAGGGCAAGCGGGATGCCCTCATTAAAACACTGGGGGCGGTGGATTTGGTCGTTATCAATGACAGCGAGGCGCGTGCGCTGGCAGGTGAGGCCAACCTCGTGAAGGCGGCGGGCAAAATTCTGGCTTGGGGGCCGAAGACGATCATCATCAAGCGAGGCGAATATGGCGTGCTGATGTTCAACGGACAGGCGACCTTTGCCGCCCCCGCCTATCCGCTGGAAAATGTATTCGACCCTACGGGCGCAGGCGATTCGTTCGCGGGGGGCTTGATGGGGTTTCTTTCGCAAAAGGGCGAAATCGATGACGCCACACTACGTCAGGCGGTCATTTACGGCAGCGTGATGGCCTCGTATACTGTTGAGGCGTTCAGCTTGGATGGGATGCGTGCGCTTTCACGGGAGGCGATCTCAAAACGATACATGGCGTTTGCGGTATTGACCTCTTTTGAAAACATTGACTAGGAAAACAGATTGCATATTAAACCGATCTTTTTTTTGCTCCTTGCACTACTGGCCGCCTGTGGTCCGACGCAGGCACAACTCAAGAAGGGGCAGGAGGCGATCTCCCACTACAAGCTGGGCCAGGCCAACCTCAACGAAAATCTGATTCAGCCCGCCTATATTGAGTTCCAAAAAGCGGTCGCGTTAGACCCTGGATATCGGGATGCCCTCTATGCCCTGGGCCATGTCCATGTGGTTAAAGGAAACAATGCGGAAGCCATCGCGGCGTTTGAGAAGGCCCTTTCCATCGACCCCAAATTTTCGGATGCCCACAATTATATGGGCAAGGTGTATGAAATTCAGGGACGGCTTGAGGAGGCGATTCTGCACTATCAACTCGCCCTCCAAAACACCCAATATGCGACACCGCAGATGCCGCACTATAATCTGGGCTTGGTCTATCTGGCAAAGATGCAATACGAAGCAGCCCTGGCGTCGTTTCAGAGCGCGCTAAAGATTGGCGCCGTCAACGCTCCGGCCTTTCAGGGACTGGGTCGCGCGTATGAGGGCTTGGGCAAATTGAATGAAGCCATTTCGTCCTATCAGAAAGCCATCCAAATCGCGTCAGATGATCTGGATGCGCATTCCGCCCTGGCCCTGGCCTATCACAAAAACGGCGCCATACCTTTGGCAGCGCAGACCTGGCTGAAGATCATACGTTTGGCGCCGGAGAGCACGCAGGCCCAAGAGGCCAAGCAGCACCTTAGCACGTTGAAGTAAAAGAAGTGGCACGACGGCATGGAAGGGCCATGGCCGCAAATCACCTTCATGGTCCAAATTCTCATGGAAGATCTGGGTCAATTTCTGCGGCAGCAGCGGGAGAAGAAACATCTTTCTCTTGAAGAGATGGCTTTGCGTACGCGCATTCGCCTCCCCTACGTCCAGGCGATGGAAGAAAATCGCTTTGATCAGCTCCCGCATCAGGTCTCGGCCAGGGGGTTTCTGAAATGCTATGCGTCAGCGATCGGACTGGATGGGGAAGAGGTGCTCAAACGATTTATGGCGCTTCAGCCTCTCCGAGAAGCGTCTTCGGACAAGGTCTTCACCGAAGAGAAGCCGGCCCCGGCCTACCTTCATGTCAAGCGCGCCGGTTCGCTTCCCTTTTCCTTTTGGGTGACGCTGTGGGTCATCGGGATTCTCCTCCTTCTGGGGGTCGGCTTTCGCATGCTCAGAGCGGGACGCACCCTGAATTGGCCCACGCTGCCCATGCCTTTCTCGTCTCATTCGGTCAATGATCCGGCGGAAATCGGCCCGGTGGTTCGACCCGCTCCTGCCGTAGTGGCAACGGAAGCCGCTCCTGCCGCAGTGGCAACGGAAGCGGCCCCGCAACGCACGGACGAACCTGCGGTGGCCAGCACGGAGACTGCTCCTGCCGTCATCCCCGTCCCCCCGACGCCGTCGGCGGACGCGGAAACGGTGCGTACGCTTGATGCGTTGACGTTGGACATTGAAGCGGTGGAACCTTCCTGGGTGCGCGTCGTCATTGACGAGACTCAGAGACATGACGTCCTGCTTAAAGCCCGCGAGAAGATGACCTGGCGAGCCCGCGGTGAATTTCTGCTGACGGTGGGCAATGCGGGGGGTGTGCGGGTCTATCTTAATGGACAGGATGTTGGCAGCATTGGGCCAAGCGGACGCGTAGTTCGGAATATTCGTCTGCCATGAACAACAAAAGTGCCGGCGTAGCTCAGTGGTAGAGCAGCTGATTCGTAATCAGCAGGTCGTCGGTTCAATCCCGACCGCCGGCTCCAATTTCAGAGGGGTATCGTGATGCCTCCAAGACCCCTCATCAGAAAAACAAAACCTGCGGCATGGCTTCTGGTGTGGATGTGGTTCGCGTCCTTCTGTGCGACCTCCGCCTGGGCGGTAAAGCCGCTTGCGCCCATTCGATTGACCCTCTCCGTTGCAGATGGCGCAGGGAATCAGGAATGCGGCCCCTGCGATCTGGTTCTGCGCGCAACCGCCTCCATGGATTCGGATGAGGTACAGCTTTCATTCCATTTCCCGCCGGACATGGTGCTCCTTGAGGGAACAGACAAATGGTCCGGCCCCCTCAAGCAAGGGGAGACCCAAATACTTAAAGTAACAGTTAAAGGCCCGTCCCGCCCGCAGCAGCAAGTGGTGGCGAAGGCCATCATGGCCACGGCGTTCGGCACCTTTATCCGACAGAGTCGTCTGACCCTGGACGCCTCCCCCTCTCCCTCCCCCCCCACCCTTCCATCGGTACAACGGAGAGATCATGTCGGCAACATCTTGGAGTTCAAAGGAAAATAAACGGTCTTTCCACGCGCTTCTTCTTGGAACTTTACTCTTCCTGCAAGCCTGTAGTGATGGTGGCGGGGGTGGTGGTGAAAAACAGGCTGTCATTTCTCCCATCCAAGTGAACCTCACGCCGGGCGAAAAAGTCCCACTTTCGACAGCGGGCCTCAATCCGGTGGGGTTGTTGTGGGAGTCCGCTGATCCCGCCGTTGCAACGGTGGATCAACAGGGTATCGTCACGGGCGTCACGATCGGCGTTACGTCGATCACCGCATCTTCCGGCGGCATCAGCGTCATCGCAACCGTCGGTGTGGTTAGCCCGAATCGGGGCGCGGTGAAGGTCTCCCTCTCCGGCACCGCCCAGTATGAAGACAAACCCTTTGATCAAAACGGCTTCATCGCCTCAGAACCGTTACCGCGCCTGGCGATGCGCAATGTCGTCATCAATGTAATCGCCATCGACGGTTTTATCCCAATCGCTTCGGGCGCCACGGCTGCCGACGGGACCTTCCTCTTTACAAATCTGGATAACTCCCCGCGACGGGGGGGTCTGTATCTTCAAATCCTCTCCAAGACGGGGCCTCTTTCGTATCCGACACAGGTCGAGGTACACAACAACGAGACCGAAAACTCACTCTTCGGCCTGACCTCCGCCGCCATCGACGACACGGTTTCGCAAAATGCGGTGCTCAATCCCATTGCCGACGCCGCAGGCATCGGCGGCGCATTCAACATGATTGATATTTTCTCGAAAGGGAGCGAACTTTTACAGCAATCCGGAGGCTGCGCCACCCCCTGCATTCCACCCGCCCTGATTGCCTACTGGGAGCCGCAGGGTAACACGGGCACTTTTTATGACAACATCTTAAACACCATTTCCATCTGTGGCGGTGGCCGCTCTTGCGGGGCGGGGGACACCGATGAATATGACGACGCCGTCATTGCACACGAATATGGCCATTTTGTGCTGGGACACTTCTCCCATGATGATTCTCCTGGGGGTGCTCACACCCTTTCCGACAACGGACAGGATATCCGCCTCAGTTGGTCGGAGGGGTGGGGGAATTTCTTTTCTTCCGCCGTTCGAGATAGCCCGCTCTATGTTGACACCGATGCAACAGGGTTCTTGGCCCTGAACATAGAAGATGTAACGTCCAGCGATCTCCCAGCGCTTCCCACCCTGGCCGTCTATGTCACGAACGAAGTGGCCGTGGCTGCGGTGCTCTGGGACTTTTTCGATGTCTCCACCCCCCCCGCTGCCGATGATGATCCGATTGCGCTCGGATTTGCACCCATCTGGCAAACGGTGCTCCAGATCACACCCCAATCCCCGGCCACATTCGAATCATTCTGGACATCCTTTTTAGGGTCCTCTCCCAGCAATGTGGACCATTTTCAGACGGTGCTTTCCGGGCGCGCCATTGAGCTGACTCAGGATCCGTACGAAACGACCGGCGAAACGATGCTGGTGTCCGGAGGGGACGCCCAGCAGCATACCCTCTATCTCGACCCCGCAAGCTCACCCGCAGAAGATGAAGATATTATCCCCTTTCAGGTGATTTCCGGAAAATCTTATTTCCTGGAGACGTTCAATCTCACCAACGGCGCAGATACCCTGCTCTCTGTCACCGATGCGGCGGGCCTCCTCATCACCGGGCTTGAGAATGACAACCGCAACGGCAAAACCGGTGTGGGCTGCAAAACCACCTGTCCCCGTAATGACAGCACCACGCTCTCCTCTTCTCTCTCATTCCCGTGGTCCGAGGCCTCCACGACGTTGTACGCCCATGTCCGAAGGTCTAAGGTTGCCCCCCCTTCCGCCGCCCTCCACGGTGCCTACAGCATTCGGCTGCTCACCCTGTAAGCCATAAGATCCACCCCCCTTATTCGTAGAATTCGTAGACCCACTCCCCTTCTCTGACCAGCCCCAACTGGTCGCGCGCCAGGCTTTCGATATAATGGGAATCGTACTTTAGCCGTTCGATCTTCTGCGTCAGTTCGTCGTTCTCTGCCTGCAGTACAAGCAGCTCTTCCGTCAATTGCGCGTGCACCTTCTGCATATTGAAGAAATGCCCAAGCCCCATCTCTCCAAAGAAAAAGAAGAACAGCAGATAAGACACCAGGCCCAAAAGTGTCCAGAACAGAACCGATTTCCGCCTGCGTTGGCCTCGCTCAATTTCGCTGGTGGGTCTATTCATCCCTTAGGATCCCCGTGAGAATAACTTGTGCAAAAGTGAGGGGGTCGAGTCGCCCGATTGGCTAGGCGTAAGGAGCGCACTTACCCCCTGGTAAGTAAGTGACGAACAACAACGACTATCTGGATGAATAGGCCACCGAACTGCGCAAGTTATTTTCACGTGTCTCCTTATGCCTTGACCAGCGTGGGCCTCTCCGGACGCGGTGCGGATGAAAACCGATAGACCTCTTTTCCCCTGAACCGGGAAAAATCTTCCAACTCCTCTTCGATCCGAAGCAGTTGATTATACTTGGCCGTTCGGTCGGTGCGGGAGGCTGATCCACATTTGATCTGGCCTGCGCCCACGCCAACGGCCAGGTCCGCGATCGTGGTGTCTTCCGTCTCGCCGGAGCGATGCGAAACGATGGTGGCATACCCCTGTCTTTGGGCCAGTCCAACGGCGCTGAGGGTCTCCGTCAGCGTTCCGACCTGATTGGGTTTGATCAGGATGGCATTGGCCACCCCTTCCCGAATCCCGCGCGCAAGGAGCTTCTCATGCGTGACAAACAGGTCATCCCCCACCAGTTGAACACGTCGCCCCAAGCTGTCCGTCATCCGCCGCCACCCCTTCCAATCGTTCTCGGAGAGGCCATCTTCAATGGACAAGATCGGGAATCTCTCCATGAGGTCCGCGTAATAGTCGATCATCTCTTCGGAAGAAAGCCGCTTCCCTTCGGAGGCCAAGTGATACTTCCCGTCTTGATAAAAGCCGCTGGCCGCGACATCCAGCGCCAAGAAAACATCTGTGCCGGGGAGGTACCCCGCCTCTCGAATGGCGGTGACAATGACCGAAAGGGCCTCCTGATGCGATTTGAGCCGGGGCGCAAATCCCCCCTCGTCGCCCACAGCGGTGGCGTATCCCCCTTTTTTTAAGAACGCTTTGAGGTGATGGAAGACCTCGACCCCCATCCGAAGCGATTCGGAAAAAGTGGCCGCCCCCGCCGGAACAATCATGAATTCCTGAAAATCAAGGCCGTTATCTGCGTGTACGCCGCCGTTGATGATGTTCATCAGCGGAACCGGCAACTCCTCCGCGCGCAGTCCTCCGATGTGCCGATAGAGTGGTACGCCCGCCTCCTCGGCCGCAGACTTGGCCACCGCCAGAGAAACCGCCAGCAGCGTATTGGCCCCCAGCGCCCGTTTATTGGGTGTTCCGTCCAGGGCGATCAGGGCCGCATCAATCATCGACTGCTCTGCCGCAGGCAGTCCGGTGATCTCTTTTGAGATCTTTCGGTCGATGTAGTCGATGGCCTTGAGCACCCCCTTCCCAAAATAGCGCTTTGCGTTTCCATCCCGCATCTCCAGGGCCTCTCGTTCGCCGGTGGATGCGCCCGAAGGCACAGCCGCCCGTCCCATCACCCCCGATTCCAGGACAATCTCCACCTCCAAGGTGGGATTCCCGCGCGAATCCAAAATCTCACGGGCGTGCACATCCACGATTTCGCTCATCAGACTCCCCCCAATTGTTGCTTCAACAGTGTGTTGATTTTGCCGGGATTTGCCCGTCCGCCTGTCCGTTTCATCGCCTGGCCGACCAAGAAGCCGATCAACTTCGTCTCGCCTGCACGATAGCGCGCCGATTCGTCCGGATGCGCCGCCAGGACTTCGGCCACCACGCGCGCAAGCTCCAACGCGTCGCTGACCTGTGAAAGTCCCAATATCCGCACAATGTCCTGCGGAGACTCCTCCGTCTGACACATCCGCTCGAAGACCGTCTTGGCCCCGCTGACGCTAACGGCGTCTGCATCAATCAGGGCCAGCAGGTCAGCCAGTTGTTCTGGGGTGACCGGCGGGATGTCCCGATCCTCACGATTCATCTCTCGAAGCAGTTCGCTCATCACCCAGTTGCTGACCTTCTTGGGATGCGGATATCGCGCTACCGTTTTTTCGTAAAAATCGGCCAGCGCAGGTGCGCCCGTGAGGACGACGGCATCATAGGGTGGAATGCCATAGGCCGCGACAAATCGCTCTCGTTTGGCGTCGGGAAGTTCCGGCAGGGCCGCCGCCTCCCGCTCAATCCAGCCCTGATCCACCTGAAGCGGCGGCAAGTCCGGGTCCGGGAAATAGCGATAGTCGTGCGCCTCTTCTTTGCTGCGCATCGACTGGGTTGCAGCCATCTTGACGTCCCAAAGCCGGGTCTCCTGGATCACCCGTTCGCCCGCATCCAGAAGGCGCGCCTGCCGGAACATCTCATATTCCAGCGCTTTTTGGACAAAACGGAACGAGTTGATATTTTTGATCTCGGCGCGTGTTCCGAAGGGGAGGTCTCCTGCGGGCCGCAGCGAGATGTTGGCGTCGCATCGAAAGTTGCCTTTTTCCATATCGCCATCCGAAATGCCCGCATAGACCAGGATGCTGCGGAGTGCCTTGAGGTAGGCGACGGCCTCTTCGGGGGTACGCAAATCGGGATCGCTGACAATTTCGATCAGCGGCACACCGGCGCGATTCAGATCGACATGACTGGCCCCGGCGATCCCTTCGTGGAGATTTTTTCCCGCATCTTCCTCCATATGAATCCGCTTGACGCCGATGCGCCGACCCTCCCCTGCGCCAGGAAGGTCCAGGTAGCCCCCTTCGGCCAGTGGCAACTCATACATGGAGATTTGATAGCCCTTCGGAAGATCGGGATAAAAATAGTTTTTGCGCGCAAACTGGGCGAATGGCGCGATTTTGCAGTGTGTGGCCAGTCCTGCGCGGATGCAAAGCGCAACCACCTGACGGTTCAATACCGGCAGGACGCCGGGCAGGCCCAGACAGATCGGACAGACCTGGCTGTTGGCGGGTGCTCCAAAACGAGCACTGCATCCGCAGAAGATTTTTGAATCGGTCAGCAACTGGGCATGCACCTCCAGCCCGATCACCGTCTCATATCGCATTGCAACCCGCCCTCCTGATCGAACGAACGTTTTTTATAGACCCCATCATAATCAGCGTGTTCTGTCATCGTTTGCCGTAGCCCTATAACCCCGCCCTGCGTTTTTAGGATTCCGCTGCGTCGGAGTCTGTGGAGGCCACTTCCAGGTCGGGGGCTTCGGTGTAATCGTGGGTCATGGCCGTGGTCTCGGTGATGGGGGTGTAATCCGGATATAAACGCCGTAAGTCCCACGCGTTGATCCAGCGCCGGACATGCTGCCGCATGGCGGTGGACGAAGGCGCCCTACCCGATTCCTCCGACTCCAAGTCGGGAGGCGTCCATCCGTAGGCCTCGGCATATAGGGCACGCACCTGATCGCGGGTCTGCGCGATCGCTTCCGCGTCAGGGGGATGCAAGGAGACCTTCTCTCTCTGAATCATCCGCATTCCGCATTCGGCATGTTTGGCCATATCCACCAATCCACGCTCCTTCAATTTGTGAGGCAGCGTGTCGAGGTCGCCCTTTTCCTCCAACACCTCGCTTTCAAAATTGGACATGAGGGCGAACACCGTCACCAGGCCGGGATATTTCTGTCCGGGCAGCTTCCCGGCCCACCTCGCCATCTGCGCGTAGGACTTTGCGCGTTGCAGCGGCGAGTATCTGCCGATCAGCTCCACCTCGTCCACCAGCAACACCCAGCCGGAGTAGCCCGCCGCAAGAATCAGGTGTGATGCGAAGGCAAATCGCTGTAAGGCCATCTCCTGTACGCCGAGGGTCTCCAGGGGATAGGTCGTCCGCGCCCCACAGTTTTTCAGCACCTTCCTGATCTCTCCTACGTTCAGCGGATCGCCTGCCCAAAAAGAGAGGATGCGGTTTCGCAACGCCATGTCGCGCATTTTGTCTTTGAACAGAAACAGCGTGGCCGCAAACCGCGAATTGAGCCGTGTGCCCATGCCGCGCACCCAGGCGGCCAGATGATCGTAGGCCTCGCTGGTGGGGTCGAGTTTGAGGGCCACTTCGGTCAGGGCCGTGCCCGCTGTGCCAGACCGCCCCGGTGTTTCGGACGACTGCATGGCGGCCAGGTAAAGTTTGGCCGGATCATGCAGTGGGGTTTCTTTGCTGATGACCCCCTTGCCACAGACAAAATTGTCCTCCAGGGCCAGATGCCGAAAAGCATCCAGCAGGTGCGATTTTCCTGCGCCGAAATCGCCGACCAGCAGCATCCCGGCCGCTTGCGTCTCCTCCATCGCGCCCTCTTTGGCCGCATTCAGTCGTTGCCGGAAGTGCGCTTCCAGTGCCGGTTGGCGGCAGCCCAACGCCCGCACGGCGTCCCGGCTGGGCACCCCGGCGCGCAGGGCCTCAATGGCCCGGCGCTGGGTCTGGCGTTGTGAATCTTGCGGGGTGGAATCTTCCATGTTAAAGCTTCGCGGCTGATCTTGTCATGCTGCAACAGGAGCAATTTGATACTCAATGCGACCGGGCAGGGTGACGCGGTGTGAAGCATCCAGTATCTCAAGGGAGACTAAATTGCCCGAAGCGTCATAGTCCAGAATCACGCCAGGCTTGTCTTCGTCGCTTTCCGCGACAGGCGTATCCAAAAAGATGACCGTTAGAGTATCCATTTCCAGGTCGTAGATTACTTTCATCTGTCCATCCTCCAATACTTTCCGATCTTACGGGTGCGGTAGACTGTGACGACTTCCGGTGGCTGGCGGTCTATGTCCACAAAGATGCGGAGGAGATACATCTTTTGGGGGTCACCGAATGCGATCCGAGATTGATAGACCACGCGTCCTTCACGCACCGGCTCACTTTGCTCTGGAGCAGATAAAACCTGGGCCATATCGGCTTCGCTGACTTGGCGACGCGCCATTTCCGCCCTAGCATGATCGGTGATTCGATACGGGGTGACTGCGGTGGACTTTGCCATAATGCGTACATGCCTTTAGAGCCTCACTAATGCCGACAGGGGATTGGTGCGATGGCGGTCACGCACCTCATCCCAGATGCGCATCCGCAAGGCGTCATAGCGAAAGACGCTGCGACGCCCCTCCACCTCCAAAAATGCGGGTGGGGCCACGACGACCATAAATAAAAAGGCCGTCTCGTCCGTCGCATCAATAAACTGGCGCAGCAATTCATAAACATCCAAAACAGCCCCGGAGGTGTAATAGCGTGCGTCATCCTGCTGCACTTCCGATTGCTGCCTGGACTTCTGACTGGGACGGGGGGTGAGGCAGCGCGAGAGATTCAATGTGACGCAAAGCCCGCTCCATCCGGCTAGGTGCAGCGCATTGGAAAGCGACGAAAACATCGCGCGCGCGTTGTGGCGTCCGATTTTCTGGAAAATCAGCGCGGGCTTGATCTCGGCAAGGAGGCGCAGCTCGCCCCGAAGCCACGCTTGGATCACCCCTGCCGGAACGGGATGGGCATCGTGCGGTTCCAGTTGGGCCTGGCAGAGGTGGATGAGCGCGAGTCGAAACGCCGGATTCATCCCCACTGCACCCCCCAGCGTTTTCGAAAGCAGGGTGTTCAATTCATGTTTCAACAGGGTGGGATCGCGTCCGTTGCGCTCGGCCAATGCGAAGAGATGAAATTCATGGCGCAAAGGGGGGAGGTGATAGCCCGCTTCGGACAGTATCCGTGAGGTGAGGGCGAAGGCCAGATCATCCCAGGGCACCTGCAGCGCAACTTGAAAGAAGCACTGATCGATTCGGGAGACCTGTGTCTTGGAGGCGTCGATTGAAACAGGAAGATACCCTTCGGCCTGCGCGACTTCTGCAATCTGCTGCGAACAGGTCGCCTCTTTCTCCATCTCTCTGGGCACGATGAACTTTACCGCCGCGCCCCCACGAAGAATAAAGTCCCGCAGGTATTCTCGCTGAATGACCTCTAGCCACGCTTCAAAACAGATGTTCATCGAAAGACCTGTTGATCGTGCGATACACAGGAATTGGAGGACGCCGCAGAGGATGCCGTAAAAGAGAGGGCGTAGTATTTCTTCATCTCGCCCTCTTTCGTGACAATGGAGAAAATCCGACTGGCCGATTCCGTTCCACGGGCCGGATGAAGACCGATCACACGGCCCCCCCGGTCGGCGGTCACCCCGCTCTGGTCCAGCAGATAGAGGTCGCGGGCGAACTCCGGGCGGGGGTATTCTTTGGATTGCCCCGGCAGCAGCGTCAGGAGGTCGTAAATCTCAACCAGAGGTGCCACGGCCCCCTCCGAACGGCCGCGCACCTTGATGGCCGTGTCGTAAGCGGTGGCGAGAGAAGAAAGGAACGCGTCGGACTTGAATCGGACGGGTTTGAGTTGGAGCGCTTTGAGATGTTCCACCAAGACGGAGGGACGCAGCTTGCGCTCGCGGGCCTTGTCGATGAAGACGGCGCGCTCCGAGGCCGCAACGCGAATGAGAAAGGGATAACAGTAGAGCCGATCGTCCTGCTCAAACATCCGTACCCCCCGCTCCTGCGCGGCCTTGAGAACCTCACGGGGAAAAGCACCGCTTGAAAAATAGGCTTCTTCATTGAACTGCAAACCGTCCTGTACACGAAGAATCTGCCCCGACAGATCGGCCACAGCGGCTTTCGCGGCTTCGGCCATCTTGCGCAGTTCGCGGAGATGGCCTGTCTGGGCGGCTGCACGAAACTTTTTAAGAGTGGCGACGGCGATGGCCGCCACTTTAAGCGCGGCCTCGGCATCGGATTGCGCCTGTACCAACGCCGCTTCCAGACTGCAGGGACTTTCTTCCAACATCACGCCTTCATCCAAAACCAAGTCGAGTTTAGGCAAAAATGAATGGGGTGTCAACGGGCAATCCAAAAAGTGTAGAGAACCCGTAAACGGCCTGGTCTTGTAACCCGTAATCTGTCCGGTTTCATGTTGGGTTTTCAGGAGACCGAATATGAGACGGACAGAATGGTTACAGGAGACTCGGAAGATGCAATTTGAAGAGGCGTACGAAGGATGGCAAAAAGGACAAGCTCAGCGGCGCGCGCGCTCCTTGCGCGTCCGCTAGAACGCCTTGTTGGGCGCGGATTTTATTTATACGGACACACGCCATCCCAAGAGCCAACCCGATGTGCAGGAGGCTTGGAAAAAAACTTCCTGAAGTGCTGGGAACCCTGCTGACTCCGGACGTGGTACGGGGGCGGCGCGTTCGGTTGATGTTTCAGGATGAGGCTCGCTTTGGGCGGATGGTGCGGATTCGACGCTGCTGGTCGCCGTCCCCGCAGCGTCCGGTGGTGGACAACGGTTACGAGCGGGAGTTTCAGTATGTTTACGGAGCCGCCAGCCCGCTGGATGGGGAACTGGACTGGATGATCTGCCCGGCCATGAACACGGAACACATGGGAACCTTCCTGTCTCAAGTCAGCGCGGCTCATCCCCAAGACTTCATCGTCATGGTCGTGGATGGAGCCCGTTCGCATGTCGCCAAGGCGCTGGTGGTGAGGACGGCCTCATAATGGATCAAAATATCGCTGGGTATGAGATTCATGGAATCACAGACAAATGACTAATATCATAAAACTCATGTTAGTCTTTTTAATAATATAATGATAGCAAGAAGAGCTGTCAAAAATATCTTGTCTGATATTTGCTGCGCATTGACAAAATAAAAACCACGCAGTAGTGTCCTCTAACTGTCTAATCACTGGTTAGGCAATAAAACGAGGGGCTACTGATGGGCAAGAAATGCTTGAAATGCGGGCATGAAAGACAAGCCTCCGGTAAGTCGCCAGATTATGAATGTCCTAACTGCGGCGCTATTTATGCGAAAGTGGAGGCGGCTCTTAGGAGCGAGACCCCGTTACCTAAAGATATCCCCGTAGAAACGCGAGATGTTGTTCAGAATACTGGGTTTAGGTCGTTAGGAGTTCACATGGAACTGAATCGTAGTCTCCTCAAAGAAGCAGCGGAAAATGGGCTGCTCAGCGAGCAACAGGCTGACCAGCTTTGGAAGTTTCTGGGTGAGCGAGGAAAGGACACGCCGAGTTTCCGCTTCACACATGTTCTTTACTACCTCGGCGGATTGATCGCCATCGGTGCAATGAGCTCGTTCATGACGCTCGGGTGGGAACGCTTCGGTGGATGGGGATTGTTCTTCATCGCGCTTGCCTATGCCGGCGCTGGACTCTGGCTCACGGAGTTTTTTCTGAACCGTAGCCGCTTGCCAATTCCCGCCGGCATCATGGCGACCTTTGTTGTCGTCCTCACACCCTTGGCCGTCTATGGCTTGCAAGCCGCACTGGGATGGTGGGATGAGGGGAAAGTTTTCCGCGAGTACCACACGCACATTGACTGGCGTTGGATGTTTATGGAATTTGCTACGCTTGCGAGTGGTGCGGTCATGCTGTGGTGCTATCGCCTACCGTTTCTGGTCATGCCTGTTGCGGTTACGCTCTGGTACATGAGCATGGATTTAACGCCCTTTCTATTCGGCGAAGCCGACTCAACGTGGGAACTACGAAAACTCGTGTCGCTCTGGTTCGGTCTGCTCATCGCGTTGCTGGCTTTCTGGGTGGACATCCGCACACGACATGACAAGGACTTTGCATTCTGGCTTTACCTGTTCGGCATTATTGCGTTTTGGGGAGGTTTGTCCATGATGCATTCAGATAGCGAACTGAATAAATTTATCTATCTTTGTATCAACCTCGTGATGATTGTCGTGGGTGCTATGCTTTCGCGCAGAGTCTTCGCCGTCTTTGGTGGTCTGGGTGCCGCTGGATACCTCGGCCACCTGGCCTACGATGTGTTCAAGGACAGCATGATGTTTCCTTTCGTTCTGACGATCATCGGCCTTGGGGTTATTTACCTCGGGATCGTCTGGCAGCGTCACGAAGAGGAGACCAGCAACAGGCTGCGCGGGCTGCTTCCACTGCCAATGAGAGAACTAATTGAGAAACGACATTGACCTCTTGTAATCGCCCTCAAAGAAAAACTCCTAACATTGCGCTCAAGCGGGACGCCGCAAAAGTGCGGCGCCCCTTAGCTCTACGTTGGGCCCCAGAAGTAGGCGGAGTTGACATTACTGTATATACGAATATACAATAAGTGGTGAACATCAGCTTTGATTCAGCAAAGAGCGAAAGGAACGTTGATCTACGCGGCATTTCGTTCGAGTTGGCAATGGAGTTTGAGTGGGCTGACGCACTGGTCGTTGAAGACACACGAAAAGACTACAAAGAACAGCGGTTTCAGGCTCTCGGTCTTATTGGCGTACGTCTGCATACGCTGGTTTTCACACCACGCGATGGTAAGGCCCACGTCATAAGCCTTCGCAAAGCTAACCAACGTGAGATGAAACGATATGAAGCGCAAACCCAACCCTGAGAAAATAGACCGAGAGAATCCGACATGGAGCAAAGAAACATTTGCTCGCGCTCGTCCGGCTCGCAACATCCTGCCGGAACTCTTCGGTGCGGATATAGCAGAAAAAATGCTCAAGCCACGTGGCAGGCCCAAGTCAGGGAATGCTCGCATATTAATTTCATTGCGGATCCCACCGAAAACACTGGTGCTCTGGAAGGCCACTGGCCCTGGGTGGCAAACACGTATGGTAGAGATGTTACGACAAGCAGTGTGAGGGGATTCTGGCCCAACAATGCGCTCAAGCTGACCCGCATCAGCGTCGCATTTTTTATGCAGTGTCGGTGTGCGGGCGGGTTAGCTTGGGTCGTTGGGCTTAATAACCAAACACTAAAAAAGGAGGAAATATGAAAAGATATTTTATTGTGGCTGTAAGTTTATTTGTGCTGTTTTCTGCTGTAACTGTTTACGCTGAAGGTGGGAATAAAGATGAATTTCCTACACTTGGAGTGGGTTTGGGATTGGGTATTCCTTACGGGATATTCGGAGTAAATTTTGCCTATGCCGTCATTCCACAAGTGGATTTGATGTTTGGGGTAGGCACTACCATATTGGCGGATACGGGAACGAGTGTTGGTGCACG
>CAZQIT010000049.1:0-6136 GCA_964592995.1 uncultured Nitrospirota bacterium
TTCACCCGACAATCAGATTACGAAGGTGGACAGTCTCACCGATCATCCGGTTGAAGTGAAGGGGGTCTATCTCCCCTGTCATCGGCGGGTCATCCTGACGGAGGGGGGAAAAGCGGTGGTGCGGCTCCTGCAATTTAAAAACCACCATCTGTTTTAGGGCAGCCCTGAAAACCTGCAAATTGCCCGTTCGTCCTGAGCTTGTCGAAGGACAAATCGTTATAAATTGAGGCGGTGCAGTGCCCTGGTTCGACAAGCTCACCCTGAACGGAGAGTTGGGGTTCGACAAGCTCACCCTGAACGGAGAGTTGGGGTTCGACAAGCTCACCCTGAACGGAGAGTTGGAATCGGTTGTCTTACGTCGGGTCGGATGTGGCGGTCTCGGAAGCGGCGGCGGTGATGATGGCGCGGAGTTCTTCGAGGTAGGTCCCCTCTTCCAGGGGGCCACCCCGTCTGACAGACTTGAAATAGAGGTTGCCCCAAAGCCCCGCAAGCCGATGGACGGCCTCGTGGGGGTTGAGGCCCCTTTCGCAAAGAGCGCGGAAGGCCTCCACCAGTTCTTCCGGCTCTTCGTGATCCATCTGTTTTTCAATGGCGACATGCAGACCGATATGCACCAGAGGGTTTACGATATAGCCATCAATCTCCTGGGGGTGAAAAGCCGCTTCGCCCTGCGGCCACCAGACATCAAATTCCGGGTGCGCCCGCATGGCCTCCGCAATCATTCCGGCGGCCCCGGAAAGGGTCTCCCCCTTCTTCATCCGCTCCCAAGTATCCAGATAGAGGGGAACCGCCTGTTTTGAAAATAACGCATCCATTCCGCACCTCCTTTTAATAAACTTTCGCCATCCTAGCAGACGCGGATTGGCCACATCAAGAGCATTTACAAGGGTTAAATCCATGCACACACTCTTTGGCGTCACCTGCCCCTACTGCACGAAGACGGCCTATGTCCATGCCCCCGATACGCCCGACTACGGAGAGGCGGAAAACGAAGCGGAATGCGGGATGTGTCATCAGCCGATTGTCGTCTGGACCCAATCGACGGGGGTTTGGAACGTTCGCAAGCGGGAAGGCAAACGGTAGCGCCATGACACAACAGGAGAAAACGGTGATCGAAACATTTGTCCTGCGGCAGGCCAACCTGACCGTTATGGATCAGGTGCTGGGGGACGATTTCTTTGAAAAGGTTTGCATGCAGCGGCTCAACCGGCACGAGAAGGAATATCTGCGTCATCTGGCTTCTGCCGAAGAGGCCGACCTCCTGGCGGTCCGGCGTGATCGGATGGGGTCCCATGCCGGAATGTGCAGGAAAATTGATCGACTTTTGGAAAATGCGCACCACGCAGCCCTTTTACTGCAAGAATGAGAATGTCGCAGAAGCGGCCCCAACGAACGGATAACAGAAGGATCCTCCATGTCCACGCAGCCCGAACCGGTACAAATTCAGATTGAGATCGACGATGTCATTGCGCAGGGGATGTACGCCAATCTGGCGCTGGTCTCCCACACCGAAACAGAGTTCGTTTTTGATTTTATTTATGCCCAGGCCCAGGCGCCGAAGGCCAAGGTGCGCGCCAGGATTCTCTCCAGCCCCGCCCATACCAAACGGCTGCTGGCGGCCCTGCAGGAAAATATACAGCGATACGAAGAAAAGTTCGGCGCGATCAAGGCATCAGGCGAACGAACGCGAAACAGCAGCCGTGACCGGGGCAACTACCTTTGATTCCCCTGTCACGGCTGCCTAGAAGTCTGGTAGATGGGGCTTGATTGAGCCAGATATTTTTGAATTTTCACCCTGAGTTATGGATACGGTCATATGCCTGCCGAGACACGCATTCGGTCTTTGATTCAGCTTCTTCCCGAAGCCGGAAAATCGTATGAAATCGTTCGTCATAAGCTGATTGAGATCGGTGCTCCCGCCATCGCTCCCCTTCAGGAGGCCGCCCGTTCGGCCTCTGTTTCAGAAAAAGCCGCAGAAATTATCCGGGCCATTCGTTTGCACGACATGGACGCCGCATGGCAGTCCTATACGCAAAACACCCCCGACTCGCTGGAAGAAGGGGTGTTCCTCCTGGCCCGATTTTATAACCCCTTGCTGGATTCGACCGTCTATCGCCAAAAAATAGATCAGATGGCGCAGACCCTTCGTCAGCGGATTCACCTGAATGATCGTCCGATGACCCTGATCCGGACGTTAACCTGGTACCTCTTCGAGGAGATGGGCTTTTCCGGAGAACGGGTCCGTTACCATGACCCCGAAAACAGCTATATTCATACCCTGCTAGACAGAAAGCGGGGCATCCCCGTCAGCCTGTCCGTCCTGGTTTTGCTCCTGGCCGAGCGGCTGGAACTCCCGATTTTCGGCATCGGCCTGCCCCGACATTTTATTGTGGGATGGCGCGATGCGCGTCATGAGATTTTTTTCGATCCGTTCAACAGCGGAAGGATCCTCACGCGCGACGCGATTCGCACCCTGCTGGCTCAATGGGGACTGGTGCTGCGGGAGACCTATCTGCAAAGGGTTTCCTCCCGTCAGATCATTGAACGGATCATGCACAACCTCATCTATATTTACGCCCAGAGAGGCGCCACGGAAGAGAAGGCGTGGCTTTCCCGTTTCTGCGAACGCATTCATCTGTCAATCGGCCCCACCCGAACCTGATCCTTAGGGCTCGTCCATGAATTTTTCGCAATCATTTTTCGTTTGACAAAGCCGAGTCGGTGAGATTAAAATCAGCACGTTGTCTTTCGCTCTCCGTTTGCGCTCCCTAAATCAAGGAATGCTTTTTCCATAAAAATCCGTCCAGAAAATTGTTGTAAGACTTCCCCCCCCGAGCATCATGTCATCCTGTTTGGCCCCTCACAGTGCATAAGCCCGTAACACCATTGGGTACGTTGATCCCATAGAGATTGATCTGTTTATTTTGCGATCACGCCAAGCTGTCCCCACCCCCTAAGGTCTGGGCCTTCCGTGGAAGTTTGATCTGCCCCGTTCCAAATGCATAAAGGTTTAACAAAATCAAGGAGAAACAATGAATCTTGCCGAACTAAAAGAAAAAAGTGTTATAGAGATGAACGAAGTCGCAAAAGAGCTGAAGGTGGAGGGGATCAGTAGTATGCGGAAGCAGGAGTTGATCTTTGCCATCCTCCAGGCGCAGGCTGAAAAAAATGGAAACATTTATGGCGCGGGGGTTTTGGAGACCCTGCCGGACGGTTTTGGGTTCCTGCGTTCTCCCGACTACAATTATCTCCCCGGCCCCGACGACATTTACATCTCTCCCTCTCAAATTCGACGGTTTAACCTGCGGACGGGAGACGTCATCACCGGCCAGATCCGTCCCCCGAAGGAGTCCGAACGCTATTTTGCCCTCCTGAAAGTCGAAAAGATCAACAACGAAGACCCCGAGTTCTCACGGGACAAAATTCTCTTTGATAATCTCACGCCCCTCTATCCCATGGAGCGAATTCGTCTGGAATATGGCGCGGAAGATCATTCCACGCGTATCATGGAACTGGTTGCGCCGATTGGAAAGGGACAACGCGGCCTGATCGTGGCCTCACCCAGGACAGGGAAAACGGTGCTGCTTCAGTCCATCGCCAAGGCGATCATGAAAAATCATCCCGAAATGGCCCTGATTGTCCTGTTGATTGATGAACGTCCCGAAGAGGTCACCGACATGCAGCGGCAGGTTAAAGGGGAAGTCGTCAGCTCCACCTTTGACGAGCCTGCACAGCGGCACGTTCAGGTGGCCGAAATGGTGCTGGAGAAGGCCAAGCGCTTGGTTGAACATAAGCAGGACGTGGTCATTCTGCTGGACTCGATTACCCGTCTTGCGCGGGCCTTCAATGCGGTGGTGCCCCCCAGTGGAAAGGTGCTTTCCGGGGGCTTGGACGCCAATGCCCTCCAACGACCCAAACGTTTCTTCGGGTCGGCCCGAAACATTGAAAACGGTGGGAGCCTGACCATCATTGCAACGGCGCTGGTGGACACCGGAAGCCGCATGGATGATGTGATCTTTGAAGAATTCAAGGGCACCGGCAACATGGAGTTGCACTTGGACCGGAAGCTGGCCGACCGGCGCATTTTCCCCGCAATTGACATCACCCTTTCCGGCACGCGCAAGGAAGAACTCCTAGTGGACAAAGAAGACTTGAATCGGATGTGGATTCTCCGCAAGGTGCTCAGTCCCTTGGCCACCGTCGAGTCGATGGAGTTCCTCATCGACAAGATGAAAGGGACCCGATCCAACAAGGAGTTTCTGGAATCCATGCACAAATAAGTTGATTCACCCCCTATAGAGGAGAACAAACATGAAAGTGGCAATCCATCCTGAATATCACGAAACGACGATCACCTGCGCCTGCGGTTCCACACTCCAAGCCAAGTCCACACGAAAGGATATCCGGCTGGACGTCTGCTCCGCCTGTCATCCTTTTTTTACCGGCACGCAGAAAATCATGGATACCGAGGGCCGGGTCGAGCGATTCCGGAAGAAATACGCAAAATCTCTGCCTGCGTCTGCGTAACGTCCTAATCTCGCTTTGCTTCGGGTCAAAACCCGTGACATAGAAGCGTATCGCCGTCTGCAGGACACATGGTTGAAGAAGATATTCTCCTGAATCAGGTCGAAGCAATTGTCAGGAAATACCATGCCCTGACCGAGCAGCTTTCCGACCCAGCGGTCTTCTCCCGTCCGGAGGAGGGGATTCGCCTGGCGAAGGAGCGGGCCGCGCATGAACCGACCATCCAGCAATACGAAATCTACGCGGCGCTGCGTCAACAGATTGCGGAGGTGGACGCCATGCGCAACGACGCCTCAACCGAAGCCGATCTCAAGGAGTTGGCCGAAGCGGAATGGAGGGTGCTGCGGGAGCAGAAAGAGGGGGTGGAGGCCGCGCTCCGGATGCTGCTCATTCCTGCAGATCCGATGGCCGACCACAATCTCTTTCTGGAAGTGCGGGCGGGTACGGGTGGAAACGAGGCGGCCCTTTTCGTGGCGGACCTGCTCCGCATGTACACAAAATATGCCGAGGCGCGTCGATGGAAGATTGAGGTGATGAACCTTCACGAAACCGGCATTGGCGGGCTGAAGGAGGTCATTCTCTCCGTGGAAGGCCGGGGGGCCTACGCCGCCTTTCAGTACGAAAGCGGGGTTCACCGCGTGCAGCGGGTACCCGAAACGGAGGCCAATGGGCGGATTCACACCTCTACCGTCACCGTCGCCGTCATCCCGGAGGCCGAAGAGGTCGATATCGAGATCAATTCCAACGACTTGCGAATTGATACCTTTTGTGCAACCGGTGCAGGAGGACAGAGTGTCAACACCACTTATTCTGCTGTTCGGATCACGCACATTCCCACCGGCGTCATCGTCTCCTGCCAGGATGAACGCTCCCAGCTCAAGAATCGCACACGGGCCATGCGGGTACTTCGTTCGCGGCTGCTACAGGCCGAACGCGATAAACAGGAAGCGACCATCGCACGAGACCGAAAAGCGCAGGTGGGCAGCGGCGACCGCAGCGAGAAAATTCGGACCTACAATTTCAAAGAAAACAGGGTGACCGATCACCGGATCAATCTGTCGATCTATCAACTCGACCAGGTGCTGGAAGGGAGTCTTACGCCTTTCATTCAGGCCCTCACCGCCGAAGCCGCCAAAAAGAAGCTGCTCCTTAACACCCCTTGATGTCGGTAGGCGAGCGAGTTGTTGGGCCGCCGTGAACCGTCTCTCCGCCATGCCCAACATGGAACCGGACCGTTTATGTGTTCTCTACACAGATCGGAAGTGCCCGTTGACAACCCTCCGACAGAGTGCTAGAGTCCGCCCCAGTTTTTCATGTGGAGTGTATTTTGGATTTACTTCACTGCTTTGAGTTGCGTTTTTAAAAAATAAAGTCACACTTTGGAGGACACAAAAATGAGAAAAACAGGGGTATTGATTTTTATGGGCTTTTTCGCCTTTGTTGCATCATTTTCTTCGCTTTACGCGGCGGCCTTGAATTTCGGCGGAGACTTCCGTGTCCGAGGAATTTACGGAGAGAACCTCTTTGACGCAGACGACAGCACGGACGATACTGTGGCCTTCTCGGATGCGCGCTTCCGGTTAAAAATTTCCGCAACTTCGGGGATGACCAC
>CAZQIT010000050.1:0-5862 GCA_964592995.1 uncultured Nitrospirota bacterium
GGGGCACCCCCCAAGCCAACTTGTAACTTGCAATTTCCACGATAACTTGACAGGATGCCCGTGTCCTGAACTGGCGCCTCTCTTTTATGTTTTTCCAACAACTTGTCAATGGTGTCACATTGGGGGCGGTCTATGCCCTGATTGCACTTGGCTACACCCTCGTCTACGGCATCCTAGAGCTGATTAACTTTGCCCACGGCGAGATTTATATGATCGGCGCGTATCTGGGCATTCTCTATCTGGCCCTTTTTACGGCAATGGGGCTGACACAATCCCATCTGTTTCTTTCCCTTTTCTTCGTCTTTATCCTATCGGGCGCCACCTGTGCCGGTTATGGCGTCACGATGGAACGCGTCGCCTATCGGCCGCTGCGCTCGGCACATCGACTCTCTCCTCTGATTTCGGCCATCGGTGTTTCAATCTTCCTCCAAAACTATGTCATGCTGACGCAGGGGTCGTCGGACAAAGTCTTTCCGCATCTGCTGCAGACGCAGCAACGCTTCTTGGGGACCCTCCCCGTCAGCGGAATCCAACTGTTTATTGTGATGTCCTCTGTGCTGCTGATGGGCGTCCTGCACCTGTTTATCCGGAAGAGCCGCCTGGGGAAGGCCATGCGGGCCACCGCCCAGGATAAAACGATGGCCTCACTCTGCGGCATCCCCATTGATCATGTTATCGCGGTCACCTTCTGCATTGGGTCGATCTTGGCCGCAGTCTCCGGGGTGATGGTGGGGATGTATCAGGGAGTGGTCCACTTTTCCATCGGCTATGTCGCGGGCCTCAAGGCCTTTACGGCGGCGGTGCTGGGGGGCATCGGAAATATCCCCGGCGCGATGGTAGGGGGCCTTCTGTTAGGCTTGGTGGAGAGCCTGGGATCGGCCTATATTTCTAGCGAATTCAAGGATGGCTTCGCATTTCTGATCCTGATTGTCGTCCTGATCCTGCGGCCAACCGGCCTTATGGGAGAACGGGCTTAAAGATGAAACAATCTTTGTGGGTGGGTCTCTGGCTGGGGCTGCTGGCGTGGCCTTTTATGGGGGAGGTCGCGGCAGTCCAGCTTGCGGTGGCTGTCACCCTGGGCCTGCAGTTGTGGCGGCGCACGGTGGACGCCTTGAGCCGTCTCAGATGGAGATCCATCCAACAGGGGGACCCCGTATTTTGGACGACACTCCGCCGCACTGCACAACGGTGTTATGTCTCCGCCCCCCTGCGTGGATGCGGCGTCGGTCTGGTGCTGATCCTGCCTCTTTTTTTGAATAATTATTATATCGACACCCTCAGTCTTGCGGCGCTCTATGCGATCCTGGCCATCGGCCTGAACGTGACGGTCGGCCAAACCGGTCTTTTGGATTTGGGGTATGCCTCATTTTATGGCATCGGGGCCTACCTCTATGCCCTGTTGTCCACACGGGTTGGCCTCCCGTTCTGGCTGGGCCTCCCGCTGGGCGGGGCGGTGGCGGCCCTGTTTGGTCTGGCGCTGGGGGTCATCACCCTGCGGCTTCGGGGCGACTATCTGGCCATTGTGACACTGGGATTTGTCCAGATCGTCTATCTGGTGCTCAACAACTGGGATTCGGTGACCCATGGCCCGAACGGAATCTTACAGATTGGCAGGCCACAGATCGGAGGATTTCAATTCAACCGACCGATTCACTTTTACTATCTGGCCCTGTCGATTCTGGCCGTCACCGCCATCGCCGTACACCGGCTGATCCACTCCCAGATCGGACGGGCCTTCGTGGCCATCCGGGAAGACCCCATCGCGGCCGCCTCCATGGGAATCCATGTCACGCAGATAAAAATTGGTGCCTTCGCCCTGGGAGCGGGAATTGCCGGTGTCGCGGGGGTCTTCTTCGCGGCAAAATATGCCTTTGTTTCTCCCGAAAGCTTCAACTTTCAGGAATCGGTCCGCATCCTCTCCATGGTGGTTTTAGGAGGCATGGGGAGCCTGCCTGGTGCCGTTCTGGGGGCCGTCCTACTGACGCTCCTGCCGGAGTTGCTGCGGGAGATGGAGCATTATCGAATGCTGATTTTTGGTGTCACACTGGTGCTCATGATGCGCTTTCGCCCGCAAGGACTGTTGGGGAGTCGCACATGAATACCGACCCGAACATCAGCCAGAATATCCCAAAGCCTGCCGCGCCCGCCCCGGCGCCCCCCTACCACTACATCGATACGGCGGAGGCGCAGGAGGCGGCGGTCTCGTCGCTTCGCGCCCTGTCGATCATCGGCGTCGACACGGAAGGGGCTTCCCTGTATCAATACCGGGATCGGGTCAGCTTGATCCAGATTACAGGCGGAGGCGAAACCTATCTATTCGATCCCCTGAGCTTGCCGACGCCGTCACCGCTGGCCGAAATTTTCGAGGCGCGGAGCATCCTCAAAATATTTCATGGCGCCGACTATGATATTGCTTCCCTGAAGCGCGATTTTGGATGCGGGATCGGCCCCCTGTTTGACACGGCCCTGGCCGCGCGCGCCATTGGCCTCCCCTCCTATTCCCTGGGAAGCTTGGTGTTGCATTATTTTGGTTTTACCCTGTCCAAAATATATCAAAAATCGGACTGGTCGCAACGTCCCCTCTCGACTGCGCAGAAGGCCTATGCCGCCTGCGACACCACCTATCTGATCGCCCTCTATGAAATCCTAAGCGCAGCGGTGCGTGAGAAAGGACGCCAGGATCAGATGGAAGAAGAGTGCCCTTTGATGGAAGCGATTGCCTGGACCGACAAACCATTCGATGCGAACAGTTATCTCCGCATTCAGGGGGCATCGGCCCTCCCAGGGGAGGCGCAACGCGTTCTACGGGAGTTGGTCGGGGTGCGGGATGAGTTGGCACAAAAGCGGAATGTGCCCGCGTTTCGGATCATCGACAACGACACGCTGGTTTTGATGGCCCGGTCTCGGCCTCAAAATCAGATGGAGCTTGAACGCCTCTTTCCACGAAAAAGCGCGGTCGTACACCGCAACCCTGCATTGTGGATTTCGGCTGTGCAACGGGGACTTTGCGCAACGGCACCCCTGCCGCGTTCGGAGCGAGGTTCATATGCCCCGATGACGCCACACCAACGGACGTGGCTTGCGCGGCTTCAGGCCTGGCGCGCAGATCAGTCCCGAAGCGAGGGAGTTGAACCGGCCATGGTCATTCCCACCGAGGCATTACGAGAGGTTGTCCGGCAAGGCGCCAAGAGCGAGTCGGCACTACACCTCGTCGCACCGCTGCGCAAATGGCAGATACGGCGTTATGGCGCGGCGCTGTTGTCCCTGTCTCAATCCTCTTCGATCCCGCAGGCCTCTTCGGTCCCGCAGGCCTCGCAGGCCACGTCAGCCTCGCAGGCCTCGCAGGCCTCGCAGGCCTCGCGACTGCCGCTGTCGGAGACGCATTCGCAAGGGGGCGCCGGTGAAGCCGAAGGTTGAGCGGAGTTGGTTTTCGAGGTATCGAAGATAATGATCAGGCACCCCGACCGGCGCATTGGCGAACAGAACAAAAGTGGGGGGAGAGACCGCCGCCTGTGTGATGTAATAGAGCCGGATCGGCCTTCCGCGATATAACGGCGGCGGATGCGCCTGTGTCACTTTCTCAAAAAAACGATTTAAGTCGCCGGTGGAAACGCGGGTGTTCAGCCCCTCATAGACTGCGTCAATTCGTGCAAAGATCGCTTCGATCCCCATTCCCTGCAAGGCCGAAACATATTCAATGGGGGGATCATACAGAAACGGAAACCAGACGGTCATCTGATCCGCAAGCCGCGCCCGGCCCGCTGCATCCAACTGATCAGACTTATTGATGAGCAGAACGATCCCCTTCCCCTCCTGAAGAATCATCCCCGCAATTTTGGTGTCCTGTTCGGTGGCCCCTTCCTGGCCGTCGATCAGCAGCAAGGCGAGATCGGTCTCTTTGAGCGCTTCCCGTGCGCGGGCGACGCTGTATTGTTCGGGGCCATATTCGACCTTTCCCCGCCGGCGGATGCCCGCCGTATCGACCAGGGTATAGTCCTTCTCGCCATATCGGAGGGGTACTTCAATGGCGTCTCGGGTGGTCCCCGGAATATCGCTGGTCACCATCCGATTTTCCCGAAGGAGCGTGTTAATCAGCGTCGATTTTCCGACATTGGGGCGTCCCATCACCGAGATTCGGGGCCATTTTTTGGGAGGGGCTTCGTCCGGGATCGGCGCGAAATGAGGATAGAGGGCATCCAGTAGATCGCTTAACCCTTCGTTGTGTTCCGATGAAATGGGATAGAGGCTGGGGACGCCCAGCGCATAAAACTCCGAGAGCCACTGGCGGCCGCCTCCCTCCGTTTTATTGACGACGCAATAGACCGGCTTTCCACTTTTTCGCAAAATGGCGTGAATCTCCTGATCCAGCGGCAGGATACCCGATCGGGCGTCGGTCATAAAGAGAATGACATCCGACTGTTCGATGGCGATTTGGGATTGCCACCGCACTTGCGCCGCCAGCGTCTCCCCCGCATTTTTTTCACGGGAGGCGGGAGGGAGAAAACCCGCTGTATCCATTAACGTAAATTGGCGCAGACGATACGTGCAGAGGGCGTCATTGCGGTCGCGTGTCAGACCGGGGGTGTCCTGGACAATGGCCTTGCGCCTTCCAACCAGCTTGTTGAAGAGGGTCGATTTCCCGACATTGGGCCGTCCGACAATGGCGATGACGGGCAGCACTCCAGTGCGACTACAACCGGTGCGACCGGTGCGACCGGTTTCTGGTAACATGTCTGTTGACGTTTCTGTTGAAATCTCCACGAATCCTCCTTCATTACATCATTCAGGCTGAACGGCCTTGATCTGCTTCCAGTCATAGGGCAGCGGCGTGCTGCGCCAGGGGCCGATCCGGCTAATCTCTTCTCGAAGCCGCGCCGCGCGGTCGTCACTGGCCGGATGGGTCGAAAGCAGGGGAATGGCCGTCCCCTCTTTTTTGGCCAGTTTATTGAAAAAGGCGATCATCCCCTCCGGCGCAATTTTCGCCTTCTTCAGAAGGGCCAATCCTTCCCGATCGGCCTCCGACTCCTGCTCCCGTCCAAATTTGAGCGATCCCATTTGAGCGGCAAAATCCGCAGCCCCCCCGCCCCAGTCCCCCAAAAGCAGGGTCAACACCGCCCGGAGTCCCAGGCTGTGGGCAATCCCCTTCAGGCTGTGCCGCTGCAAAACATGTTGCACCTCGTGGGCCAACACGCCGGCCACCTCCTCGGCGGAATCGGCGGCTTCAATCAGCCCCGTAAAGACGACCACGTGGCCGCCCGGCACGGCAAAGGCATTCACCTGCGCGTCCTTTACCACATGCCACTTAAATGCATAGGGTGTGCCGGACGTCAGCCGGTCGCCGATCTCGCGAATGGGGGCCTCCATCTCCGGCGCGGGCGTGAGGCCGATTTGCATCTGCTGATAAATCATCTCCCCTAGTTTTTGTTCGGCCTCAATTGAAACGTGGCCGACGGCCCAGTCGGTGATGCGATCCGACGCAAACCAGAGGGCCAGCGCGGCCAAGACAGGCAGGAGGAGAATCCCGACCAGTACCCCCCAGCCGAGGCGCGTCTTTTTACGGTCGCGAACCCGCGCCTGGTCAAAGCCATCCATCACGGCGGCAAGCGAAGACGGGGCATGTGTGAGGAATGTGGCGCGCGCGATGGGGTCGGTCAGGACCAGTGAACCCTCGGCCCAGGAGATCAAAATCTGGTCGTGGTTGTAACCGCCGGAGGTGATGCGGACATCGCCATACGCCACCGTCCGATCCGGCCCCCCAGGCCAGCGGATACAAAATCCGGCGTCTGTGAGATCAACCTCAACCCCCACGCCTTCTGGGGGCACGTCGGGAGCAAACAGACGCGCGCGAAAGGGCAGTTCAGT
>CAZQIT010000051.1:0-22921 GCA_964592995.1 uncultured Nitrospirota bacterium
GGTTTTAATGCCATCGCCCCGTCTTCCGGCATGCATTTGTACTCCGCATGACAACCCATGGCGGCATCGCTGAATGCAAAAACTGGGTCACCGACCTTGAATTTCATTACCTCTTTGCCGACCGATTCAACTACCCCGGACAGCTCCGTCCCGAGTATGGGTTGCTTTGGTCTTGAGACTCCAAATACCAAACGCATGATGAGCCCGAAACCGGCAGGCACATTGAGACTTCGCACCCTCCAGTCCCCCGATGTTACCGTTGTCGCATATGTTTTTATCAGGACTTCATTGTCCTTAGGCGTGGGCTTTTCGACCTCCTTCAATTGAAGAACCTCGGGCGGCCCATATCTTTCATACACAATTGCTTTCATACGTTATCGCCCTCGAAGGTTGCTTTGATCCGCAGTCTTTCGCGTTGTCCAACGACCAAGTTCAGCGGCGCGCGCTTTGCGCGTCCACTGAACCGCCTTGTTGGGCAGTGCTGAATAAGTCAATAAGGCATGTCTGGCCCCGTCATTAGACGCGGCGCCTTATACGAAAGAGTCGCTGCTCGGGGCCACTTCCTCTGGAACGCACCTCGCCTAAGACCCGCCCCCTGTGTCGCGGACGTAAGGTTCGTGTAGCTTGACTGGCGTGGTACGTGGTCGCCGAAATTTCAGGTTGAGCATCTCGACGAACACCGAAAACGCCATCGAGAAGTAGATGTAGCCCTTCGGGATGTGCTGGCCCAAACCATCAGCGATCAGGGTCATCCCGATAAGTAGCAAAAAGCTTAATGCCAGCATCTTGACCGTCGGATGGCGCTCGACGAATTGGCTAATCGGCCCCGCAAACATCATCATAAACATGACAGCCACGACGACAGCCGCGATCATTACCCCGAGCCTGTCCGTCATGCCGACGGCGGTGATGACCGAATCCAGCGAGAAAACGACATCAAGCAAGAGAATCTGAATAATGACGCTCGTGAACGATGGCTTGACACTGGCCGAGGCGTGTCCTTCCTCGCCCTCAAGTTTCGCATGGATCTCGTGTGTGCTCTTACCGAGCAGGAACAACCCGCCGCCGAGGAGGATAAGATCACGGCCCGAAATATCCTGCCCAATCACAGTAAAAAGTGGCGCGGTGAGGCGAATAATCCATGAGAGAGAGAAGAGCAGCGCAATGCGCATCAGCATGGCGAGCCATAGTCCAAGTGTGCGTGCCCGCTGCTGTTGTTTATGCGGGAGTTTCCCCGCGAGGATCGAGATGAAGACGACGTTGTCGATGCCAAGAACGAGTTCGAGCACGGTGAGCGTCAAGAACGCGACCCACATCTGCGAGTCTATTAGCCATTCCATGTCGTTGTAGTCTCCTGCTTATATGTTGCAACACTATACAATAACAACATACTCCAAACACCTCCCCGGGGTTAATTGAGTAGCCCAACGACGAGATGAGGGTGCCGCCCGCTCCAGCATCTGGTTGTCCCTCCGCAGAGCGGAGGGACAACGACCAAGATAAGCTGCCCGCGCACCGACACTGAATAAAAAAATGCGACGCTGGTGCGGGTCAGCTTAAGCGCATTGTTGGGCACAAACCTCTACAAATGTGCTCGAAGAGTGAGGTCCCGGAATAAGACTGCCTTCTTCTTTGAGACCCTCAAGATGAAACTCAATGGCCTCCTGAATAAGTTGAAGCACTTCCTGTTCGGACTCTCCGACAGCAACACACCCAGGAAGGTCTGGGACATACGCCCCGTAGCTAGTTGGGCCTTGCTCTAAAACGACCATGTAGCGCATAAAAATTACTCCTTAAGGCCCGCCTGTTTCAAAACGCTGTTGAGCGTTCCAGACGGGACATCCACGCTGGGTTTACCAGCAACTGTGACCGTGCCTGATTTGGTTGGATGGTGAAACTGACGATGACTGCCCTTTTGGCGTGCCTGACGCCAACCATCCGACTCAATGCGGGCTACGCGAGATATTTGACTTTCATGCACGCATGAATAACACAGCCCGTCTCTTTATTCCTAGAGATAAAAAACTGCCATTCCAGCAGAGAAACAACAGCCCAACGTCGAGCTGAGCGGCGCGCGCTGCGCGTCCGCTGGGACGCCTTGTTGGGCATGTGCTTACTTGTCAATTGTCAAGATACGGCCCCTTTGATATAATGCCAAAGTAAAGACCTGACCCCAAGCTTTCAAGACCTGACCCCAAGCTTTCTTCCGGATCGCTTCAAATGCGACCTTGGCCTTGAACTCACCCGTAAAAATCTTATGCTTCGTTTCACTCATAGACTGCTCCTCAATTGCAGCAGGTTACCCTCTTAATCTATTGTCTGAAAACGAGGGTCCACTATAGGGTCCCTACTCTACCCTTTGCAGAATTCCATTTATCCTGGTTTTTTGACAACGAAGTGGGTATTGACTATAATCCAGCGCCTGTTTGAAGGAACCCTTGATGCAGCAGCGGATTCGGAATTTTTGTATTATTGCCCACATTGACCATGGGAAATCGACACTGGCCGACCGGCTTTTGGAATTAACCGGCGCCGTGACGCAACGAGAATTCCAGGACCAGTTGCTGGATAATATGGACTTGGAGCGGGAGCGTGGGATTACCATCAAGGCCCATGCGGTGCGCCTGAAGTATCGCGCAGATGACCGATGTGACTACACCCTCCACCTGATCGACACCCCCGGACATGTCGATTTTTCTTACGAAGTTTCCAGAAGTCTGGCGGCCTGTGATGGGGCGCTGCTGGTGGTAGACGCTACGCAGGGGGTCCAGGCCCAAACCATCGCCAATGCCCACCTCGCCCTCGAAAATAATCTTGAAATTATTCCGGTCATTAACAAGATTGATCTGCCCAGCGCCGATGTCGAAAAGACCCTGCGGCAGATCGAAGATATTTTATCGCTGGACACCTCCGAGGCCCTTCTGGTCAGCGCCAAAGACGGACGGGGAGTGAAGGAAGTGCTCGAAGCGATTGTGCGCCGTATTCCTCCCCCCAAGGGCAATCCCGATGCCCCCTTGCGCGCCCTGATTTTCGACTCTTGGTTTGATAACTACCAGGGCGCAGTGGTGCTGATCAAAGTTCTGGACGGCAGCGTTCAAAAAAACTCACGTATTCGTTTAATGTTTACGAAAAAAGAGCACGAAGTCCTCGCCATTAACGTCTTCACGCCCAAAAAAGAGGAGCATGATTGCCTGTCGGTGGGGGATGTCGGCGGTCTGGTTTGTGGCATTCGGGATGTCCATGAGACCCGCGTTGGAGATACGATAACGGATGCTCAAAATCCTGCCACAGTGCCCATTCCGGGTTACAAAGAGATCAAGCCGATGGTCTTCTGTGGTCTCTATACGATCGACACCGATCGTTATGAAGATCTCCGCGACGCCCTGAACAAGCTGCGTCTCAACGACGCCTCCTTTTCCTACGAACCGGAGAGTTCGCTGGCGTTGGGTTTTGGATTTCGATGCGGATTCCTGGGCCTGCTCCATATGGAAATCATCAAGGAGCGCCTCGAACGTGAATATAACCTCTCCCTCATCGGCACAGCGCCGACGGCGGTCTATTGGATTACGACACAAAAAAATGAACTGCTCCAAATCGACAATCCGGCCAAGCTTCCTCCGGCGGGCCAGATCCTCCGCTTTCAGGAGCCTTATATTCGGGCGGTCATTATTACGACTCAGGAATTTTTAGGGCCAATTTTAAACCTCTGCCAGGATCGGCGAGGCATCCAGCAGGACTTGAAGTATTTGGACATCAGTCGGGTGATGCTGACCTATGAGTTGCCCCTCAACGAAGTGATTCTGGATTTTTATGACCGACTCAAATCAATTTCAAAGGGATACGCATCGCTGGATTACGAATTGATCGGATATAAGGATACCGATCTGGTGAAGGTCGACATTCTGTTCAACGGAGAAAACGTCGATGCCTTTTCGTTTATCGTGGATCGGCAAAAAGCCTATCTCCGGGCGCGGCAATTGGCGGAAAAACTGCGCGAAATTATTCCGAAACAGATGTTCGAGGTGGCGATTCAGGCCGCAATCGGCGGCAAGGTCATCGCACGGGAGACGGTCAGCGCCATCCGAAAGAATGTGACGGCCAAGTGCTATGGGGGCGACATTACACGCAAGAGGAAACTATGGGAAAAACAGAAAGAGGGCAAGAAAAGGATGAAACAGGTCGGACGGGTGGAGATACCGCAGGAAGCCTTTCTCGCGGTATTGAAAACACAGGATTAACCCTGCGGACGAAAAACGAGAGTCGATCCACTCGTCGTGAATGGGTAGAATCGCTGTTGGTGGCGGTTCTGCTGGCCCTGTTCGTGCGGACTTTCGTTGTGCAGGCCTTTAAAATTCCGTCCGGCTCAATGATTCCGACCCTCCAAATTGGCGACCATATTCTGGTTAACAAATTCATCTACGGGGTTCGGCTTCCTTTCACCGACATCGTTCTGGTTCCCATTCGGACGCCGCAACATGGCGATGTGATTGTCTTTCGCTTTCCGGAAGATAAAGAGAAGGATTTTATCAAGCGGGTCATCGGCGTTCCGGGCGATACCATTCAGGTCAAAAACAAGGTGCTTTTCGTCAACGGCCAAGCGCAGAACGAATCCTACGCCATTTATGACCGATCGTTCTCGCCCCCTGGAATGTCGGAGCGAGACAATTTCGGTCCGGTGTCCGTTCCGGAACACGCTTATTTTGTGATGGGCGATAACCGAGACCACAGCCTGGATTCGCGGTTTTGGGGGTTTGTGGATTTTTCGGAGTTGAAAGGAAAGGCATTCCTGATTTACTGGTCGTGGGATTCAGAATCGACCTGGGTACGCTGGAACCGCATTACCGACATTATTCGGTGAGCCGCGTTAGGTAGCATGGGCATCCTGTCCATGAATCACGGGCGGGACGCCCAAGCCACGCTCAATCATGCCTCGAAATCTAACGTCCGATAAGATGTATTATGTAAACTAATTTCTGAAAATTGAAATTAGTTTACATAATACATGGGATGGGAGATGAGCCTTTATCTGCTCTAATGCGTTTACATAATACATGGGAGATGAGCCTTTAGCTGTTCTTTTGAGCAATCCTTTTGGAGAGGTTGAACTGGACGCCAGCCGATTGATAGTTCCACTGGGATAAATCAATGGCCTGTTCTTTGGGTGTGCCCAAAAATCGTTCGGTCTTCAATGTCTGGAGTATTTTTGGAAAACCGCGATGCTCCAAATAATAGAGTTCCAAGGCTGAACGAATCAGGTCTTCTTCGTTGTACATGAGAAGCCGTTGAATGGCATCCGAAGACGCCTGCGGCACAGAAAACGCAGCGAACATAAAGGAGCGTGAAAAAATCAGGACAGCCACCACCAGCAGGCCCAAAAAACCCTGTGCAAAAAATCGAAGCTGCATTGCTGAAAAGGCTGGGAATTCAATTCGGAATGGCACCCGTGGCCGGAGTGACCGGTGCGACCGGTATGGGGAGACCCCCTCACTCTCTTTGGGTTCCTCCCGCGCCGGTTCTACCTCCCGCACCGGCCGCGCCGGTTCGGAGTCTTCCGTCCTCTCGTCATCGGGTCTGTTCGCAATCTGTACCGGTCCCACCGGCCGCACCGGCCCGTCAAGTTCATCCCGCGCCGGTCGCGCCGACGGCTCCGACAGATCAGGCATCTTTTCCAATGGTTCCTCATCAAAAACAGTACCCGCACCGGTCGTACCGGTTCTTTGCGTCTCCTCCCACTTACTTAAAGTAAAGATTGATGAAATTTCCGAATTCGTCTCTGTGCCCATTCCAGAAGGGAGTGAAGTCGCTTCAAGAATATCCGTAGATTCCGTCCGCACCGGTTGCACCGGAGCCGGTGCGGACGGTTCGGGTTGACTTGTCGCTTGTGCGAAGATAGACCCTTTCAGGAGAAGATCGGAAAGGCCTTCGTAAACCGAAAAGAGAGCAGAATCGCCATCGCCCGCCTGCTGAATAATTTCCTGAACAGTGCGTTGTCCGTTAATGAAGGGAAGCAGCCAATTTCCTGACGGTCTGTTGGCTTCAATCGCCGGTGCGACCGGTGCGGGCTGTAACTGCTGAATCGTACGTGTAATTTTGCTCTGGGTATCGTCATGTCTGGGATAGTACAGCACACGCGTCCGTTCGAGGTCCTCCATTGCCTCAACCTCATCGGTCAGCGGAGGAATGAGCGTTCCGGGGACCACTTCAAAAACCATCTGTGGGGATGGGATGTTGAGCCGGAGCGCCTGCCATCTCGCCGCTTGATGCTCCCATTCTGAAAGAACCAGGAAGAGACTGAGCGGTTCAATCAAATCGGTGTCATAGGTGATCTCCTGTGCTTCAAACCTGCAATGTCCGGACTTCCAAGCGTAGAGGGAATAGAGGATTTCTTCCAGGACAACCCGGTGAATCCCTTTGATTTCATCCGAGGTCAGATACCCCATATCCAGGAGGACGCGAACGAAAGGCTGCTTGATATTGCCCTGAATGCGCAACGCCGTTTCCAACTGTGCTTTTACAATCTTCTTGCTTTTAATTAGCGCTTCCGCAAAAATTTCATCCTCGTTGCCCTCCCAGGCCCGGATAATTTCCCCATTTTTAACGTGGATAAAAATGGCATTTTTTTCTTGAATCAGCGTCAGCAGGCCGTTCTGTTTTTGAAGCGCGATGCCCCTGAATCGCTCGGCCAACTCCGCCGGACCCAAAGAGGTTTCCGTTGACATACCTTCCCCCGTTGCTTTTGCGCTCTAGGATTGACCTCGCGCCGCATCGCGACGCGTTGAATGGCGCTGCGGCGTGAGGCTGAACACCGATATGGCGTAGAACGCCAGGATACATAACACTAAAAAGAGGCTTGAGATGTGAAGATGCCACTGTATGGATGAGAAGAGGGCGTCACCCAAGAAGAGTAGTAGCCCGACAAAAGTGGTTAGAAACAACAGAGAAAACCCCATCACGGTTCGACCCATCACGATTTGGCCACCCCCCGGAATCAGAAAAAAAGGGATGTCTCTCTGCGGAACCTGTTTTCTAGCGTGCTCCACATCGGCAAGGCGGTTTTGAGTCATGGCCGAAAATTGCTCCGTGCATTCAGGACAGGTGCTGTAATCGAAGAGTACCTGTTCGCAGCGCTCACAAATGGCACGGCGGCAAATGGCGCAGGGCCTCCCCGTATAAAAGGACTTCAAAAAAGTGGAGGAGAACGGTAACAGGACAGAAAAAGCCAGCGCAATCCAATGCGATTGCGACAAGGGAATCCCTCCGGCCCATCCCCGCCAAAGGGCTTCACTGACGCCAGCCTCCGTGTGGGTGAGCGCTTCACGCCACAGATCGCCCTGCGTAAAGCGTGCCTCAACCACCGGTAAAGCAGGGTATAGAACGGCCCTCTGGGTGTAGCGCTCCGTGTCGGCTCGATTTGTGGACAGGGCCTCCCCATATTCCTTCTCTCCTTCTTCAAACAAGAGCATCGCACGATAGGCCTGACTCATATTGTAATGTACGAGGGCGGATTTCGGGTTGTTTCCCAACGCCTGCTGATAATACGCAATGGCCCGTTTATAGTCGTTCAAATAAAAATAGAGATTCCCGATATTGTTCAAGAGCAGCGGGGACTTCGGCTGTTTTAGCAAGGCATTCTGATAGAATGCTTCCGCATCGGCATACGCCCTGTTGTGCAGTGCGTGAGAGGCCAGCATAAGGGTTTCGCGCCAATCCGATTGCGAAAGCCTCTGTGGCAAGAACGGAGATGTTCCCTGTACATTTCTGACCATCTGATTCAAAAAAACAGAGCTTTTCGCCACAAAAAAGGGTGGAAGCAGTGGCAACACCCAAGATGCGGAACCCATTATGACCAGAAACAGGATGACAACCGCTCTTTCGGCGCGACGATAAAAACCCCATGCAAGCAAAAAACAAAAGAGCACCCACCCAACGGGTGGCAATCCCAGCAGAAGCGGGATCAAGATCAGGATCAGATAAACACCCCAGACCAGCGCGGGGTACCATCCGAAGCGCTCCGTCCATTCGTGTACCCAAAGTCGACCGATGTAAAATAGCGAGAACAGGGCAAAGAGCAGAATACTCAATAAAAACGCGGTCAGCGAAACCAGTAGGAAGATGCCCAGGGTCGAGAATAAAAACCAAAAATCGTTCAGGGCATGAAACAGCGCCGCCAAATAGTGTTGTGCTGCAGCAGGAAGATTGATCTTGAGAAAGTGTGCCTTAGCCAAGAAGAAATGGGGAAGGGGGGTGTCGGGTGAAAACCGTACAGCTATTTCTGCCAGCGACATCGCCTCCGAGGGTCGTCCCTCGGACAGGGCCGCCTCCGCCCTTAACAAAATGGCGTGCGCCGTCACATCGCAGCGTTCAATCGCATGTTCTGTCTTAAAAGCATCCAGCGTCCCTTCCTTCAGAAGACGGTCCAGATCGAGTGCCCGGGCTGCAACCTGCGAAGAGAAGAGCAGAATCAGAAGGATTGACCGGAGGAGCGGTAAGGCCACTGTGATCCCCCTCTCTAATCTCTAAAGAGTCAAACCGGTTTCTCCGTACCCTTAAAGAGACGAAGAATATTCTCAATATGCCGAAGATAGACCAAGCCTGAAACGGCGATACTAAAGACAAGGAATTCCACTCTGAAGAAAAGCGCCAGCAGCGGCAGGGCGCCGAAAGCCGCCAGCGCGCCTACGGAGGCGTAACCGCCAAAATAGCTACCGCACACCCAGATGGGCAGGGCCGACAGGGCGATCTGCGGCGAGATGGACAGAAAGACCCCAAAACTGGTGGCCACTCCCTTGCCCCCCTTGAACCGCAGGAAGGGGGAGAAGAGATGCCCCACAATTGCGGCGAATCCAATCCACGGAAGCATCGCCGCATCCATCCCTGAACCCCTCCCGATCCAGACCGCCACGCACCCCTTCAAGACATCACTGACGACGGTCAGGATAGCGGGGAGCTTCCCGGCCACCCGCAGGGCGTTGGTTGCGCCGATATTACCACTCCCGGCCTGACGCAGGTCCATCCCCTTCATCAATCGGACGATCAGGAGGCCAAACGGAATGGAGCCGATGCCATAGGCAGCCACCATGATGAGGAGATATTGAGCCGACAGCATCCCCCTCCAAGCAAAACGGAGTGAAGCAATCTCAAGAAATTATAACACAAGATCGCTCGGCGCGCGAAGCGTAACGCCGTGTGCAACAGGGGCACCTCACTCTTTGGATAAGACCATATGCCCATATTTTGTCACATATTGTCCGGCTGAAAAGAGGGACAAGAGCATGGCGCAGCCCAGCAACAGAAGCCCAATTTGCCGCAGGGTCTGATTCCAAACATCGGACGCAGTGTCCACAATAAGAAATAAAATCGCCACGATTTGAAGAAACATCTTATATTTGCCCGCCCGTTCCGCGCTGATGACGACCCCATAGGATGAAGCAATGGCCCGCATCCCCGTCATGGCGAATTCTCGTCCGATGATGATAATGGCCATCCAGGAGGGAACCCGTTTATTCTCGACCAGCAGAATCAGCGCGGAAATAATCAGCAACTTGTCGGCAATTGGGTCCAGAAGCTGTCCGACGCGTGTCACCTCCGACCGACGCCTGGCAAGGTATCCATCCAGAATGTCGGTCAGAGAGGCGGTGACAAAAATCAGGGCGGCGATGAACGCGCCAACCACAGACGCAAGATCATAAAAAAAGATGAAAAAGGGAATCAGGAGAATTCGCAGGGTTGTGAGAAAGTTGGGAAGATTCATGGAATACGTCCAGTTATTCTCTTTTCCTGACGGCTGCCCTGGCCTCCAAAATCAGATCGGCCACCTCGCGCACCGCCCCCTCCCCGCCTCGCCGCGTCGTGATCCAATCGGAGGCGGCCTTCACAGACGCCATCGCATTGGGAACGGAAATGGACCACCCCACCCGCAAAAGCAGAGGAAGGTCGGCGATATCATCCCCCATGTAGGCCACAGCCTCCTTCTGGAGTTTGCGCTTCTTTAAAATTTTCTCATAGATTGGAAGTTTTTCTGTGACGCCCTGAAAAAGATCGCGAATATGCAGCTCTTTTGCTCGCCGCGAAACGGCGCCACAGCGGCGTCCCGACACGATGCCCACGCCGATACCCGCATCCTGGAGGAGATGGATTCCCTGTCCGTCATAAATTGAGAAACACTTCAACTCACGCCCCGCGTGGTCTAGGTAGATCTGCCCATCGGTCATCACGCCATCCACGTCCAACAGCAGATATTCAATCCGCCCAGCCTTTTCCTTTATCTCGCTCCGGTCGTGCCGGTCGCTCCGGTCGTACTGGCGACGCGCCGGGGTCATCAGGCAATCTCTTTCTTGAGCAGATCATGGAGGTGAACGACCCCCGCAAGGTTTCCCGCGTCCGAAAGAACCACCAAGACGGTAATCCCATGGGTCTCCATCAGGTGGATGGCTTGTGTGGCCAGTGTTCCCTTCGGAATCGTCCGGGGCGCACGATTCATCACTTCGGCCGCAGGGAGTGAAAAGAGGTCTCCCGGATGTTGATCCATCTGTCGAATCAGACGCCGCAGATCCCCATCGGTGATGACGCCACGCAGCGCTCCCTCCCCGTCTATAACCGTCGTCATTCCCAATTTTTTGGAGGTCATTTCGACGACGACCTCCCGCATCGGCATCGTCTCTGGCACGGAGGGAATATCGCTGCCATGACGCATGGCGGCGTCCACGGTCATCAGGAGCGTTCTTCCCAATGTTCCCCCTGGATGAAAAGAGGCAAAATCCTCTTTGCGAAACCCCCGTTTCTGCAAGATGGCGACCGCCAGGGCGTCACCCATCGCCAGGGTTGCGGTGGTGCTGGCGGTGGGGGCAAGCCCCAGCGGACAGGCCTCTTCCGAGACGGAGATGTCCAACACCACATCACTCCATTTTGCGAGCGTCGATTGGATGTCGCCCGTCAGCGCGATCACCTTTAAATCAAATCGCTTGATGGCCTGAAGGATGCGAAGCAACTCCGCCGTCTCTCCGCTGTTGGAGATGGCGATGATCACATCCCGTTTGGAAACCATCCCCAGATCACCATGAATTCCTTCTGCCGGATGGAGAAAAAAGGCGGGGGTGCCGGTGCTCGAAAAGGTTGCCGCCATCTTCTGTCCGATGTTCCCCGACTTCCCCATGCCGGTGACCACCACATGTCCCGAACAGGCATGGCAGAGATCAACCGCCGCAACAAACCCCGCACCAATCCTTAAGACCAGCTCACGGATCGCGTCGGCCTCAACCTGTAAAACCCGCTGGCCTTCTTTGATGCTGATGGAACTCAAACTAAACCTCCTCTATCTCGTTCCGTCTACGGCACACTTTTGCACAAGTTATTCTCACGGGGATCCTAAAGGAGTGCCGCACTTTAACGCGCTTAATCATGACACTTCCCGGATGGATTCGGCGATGCGGCAGACTTCTCCCAGAAGGCGGGAGAGGGCAGCGTAGTCAATCATGTTGGGGCCGTCGGAAGGGGCCTCATCTGGATGCGGATGCACCTCCAGAAAGAGGCCGTCACAGCCTGTGGCTACCGCAGCTCGCGACAGGGGGAGAACAAACTCCCGCTGTCCCGAAGAGACCTTGCCACCCCCTCCGCCGCCGGGGAGTTGAACACTGTGTGTGCCATCAAAGACCACCGGATACCCCCACTGCCGCATGATAACCAGGGCGCGCAGATCGCTCACAAGGTTATTGTAGCCGAAGGTGGTTCCACGTTCTGTCAGAAAAAGACGCCGATTGCCGGTCGACTCCACCTTTTCTACTACATTCTTCATCTCCCAGGGGGACAAAAACGGTCCCTTTTTCACGTTGACGACTCGACCCGTCTCACCTGCGGCCACCAACAGATCGGTCTGCCGACAGAGAAAGGCCGGAATTTGGAGGACATCCAGCACCTCCGCCGCCGCGACGGCCTCTTGAGGCGAATGCACATCGGAAAGCACGGGAACGCCAATCTCCGCTTTCACTTTTTGCAATATGCGCAACCCCTCTTCCATTCCCATCCCCCGAAAAGAGGTGATGGCGCTGCGATTGGCCTTATCGTAGGACGACTTGAAAATGAAGGGCACATTGTGCAGGGCAGCCATTTTCCCGATCACCTCGGCGGCACTCATGGCCAACGACTCGTTTTCAATGACGCAAGGACCGGCAATCAGGAACAACGTCCCCTCACCCACCTTCAGATGACCCACATCCACGATCATGTCAACGGACTCCCAGGACTCCCAAATACCTTAAGTGATGCTTTAATAAATGAAGAAAAGAGGGGGTGCGGATTTTGCGGGCGTGATTTGAACTCCGGATGAAACTGTACGGCCAGAAACCAGGGGTGATCGGCCAATTCAATCATTTCAACTAAATTTCCATCCGGCGATAATCCGGATAAAACAAGCCCCGCTTCAGTCAATTGTTTTTTGTATCGGTTATTCACTTCGTAACGATGGCGATGCCGCTCCGAAATCTCGGTCGTTTGATAGGCGGCAGCGGCCCGTGTCCCTTTTTCGATATGACAGGGATAGGCGCCCAGTCGCATCGTCCCCCCCTTTTCCGTTACCTCCCGCTGCGCTGTCAAAAGATCAATCACCGGATGAGGCGTATCCGGATCGAACTCAGCGCTGTTCGCGTGGGCCAAGTTGAGTTTGTGTCGTGCAAATTCGATGATGGCGCATTGCATCCCCAGACAGATACCCAGGAACGGAATCTGATTCTCCCGTGCATATCTGCAGGCCGCAATTTTTCCCTCGATCCCCCGATTGCCAAAGCCACTGGCCACCAGGATGCCATCATAACCCTCAAGCGAAATCGCTCCCTCCCCTTCCAAATCTTCACTGTTGATCCATGCAATATCGACCCGTGCCCGATTTCCGATCCCACCGTGGGTGAGCGCTTCGTGCAAGCTTTTGTAGGAATCCCGCAGTTCGACATATTTCCCAATCAGGGCAATTCGAACGGTGGTGCTGGGATGTTGCGCGGCATGGAGCATCTCCATCCAAGCCTCCAGTTTTGGAGGCGGTGCCTGAAGCCCCAATTTTTGGATAACCAGGTCATCCAGCCCTTCCTGATGAAATCGCGGCGGTATCTCAAAGATGGATTCCACATCTTGCGCGTTAATGACGGCATTCGGTGCAACGTTGCAAAAAAGAGCAATTTTGCGCTTCAGTTCTGCGTCAATGAGACGATCCGTTCGGCACAACAGAATATCGGGCTGAATGCCGATCTCGCGCATCTTGTTGACGCTGTGCTGCGTTGGCTTTGTTTTTAACTCACCTGCGGCCTGAATGAAGGGCACCAGCGTCACCAGAATATAGAGGACATTCTCTCTGCCGCAATCATACGGAAACTGGCGAATCGCCTCCAGAAACGGAAGGCTTTCAATGTCCCCCACCGTGCCGCCAATTTCCACAATGGCCACATCAACCTGAGCGTTTCCCACCGAGAGGATGCACCTCTTGATCTCGTCCGTAATGTGCGGCACGACCTGCACGGTGCCGCCCAGATAGTCGCCTCGGCGCTCCTGGGTGATGACATTGTGATAGACCCGCCCCGCCGTATAGTTGTTGGCCCGGGACATGTTCAGCGAGGTAAACCGTTCGTAATGTCCCAGGTCCAGATCGGTCTCGGCCCCATCCTCCGTCACAAAGACCTCTCCGTGCTGGTAAGGGTTCATCGTGCCAGGATCGACGTTGATGTACGGGTCCAGCTTGAGGAAGGTGACCGCCAGCCCTCGCGCCGAAAGCAGATGGCCGATCGATGCCGCCGCCACCCCTTTCCCCAACGAAGAAACAACGCCACCCGTAATGAAGATATATTTCGTAGGCATAGTCAGTGGTCAGTGGTCAGTGGTCAGTGGTTAGTGGTCAGTGGTTAGTGGTCAGTGGTTAGTGGTCAGTGTGGCCGAGTATTTCCCGTGCCCGCACCAGGTCTTCGGGTGTGTTGACCTCCCAGAACGAGGCCGCCTCACGCGGGTCTATTTCAACCACCCGAATCGTGCCACCCCCCTCCAGAATGCGTAACTGCTCCAATTGCTCTATTTTTTCCAGCTCTCCTTCGGGCGCCTTCGCAATCTGAAGCAGGAAATGACGCTGAAAAAGATAGATGCCGTAGTGCTTATAATACTTAAAGTTATTGTTTAAGTTATGGGTCTGTGGATAGGGGATGAGCGATCTGGAGAAATAGAGGGCGCGCCCCTGCAAATCGGTGACGACCTTTACGGAAGCGGGGGAACTCCGTTCCGCAGGATCGGTCATTTCGGATTTGACGGTCACCGCCTGAAATGGATTGCCTGACGCAAGCCCGATCTCAATTAAGCGGTCCAGGGTTTCGGGCAGGAAGAGGGGCAGATCGCCTTGTAGATTCACCACCAGCATGGACGGAATCTTTTCTGCCACTTCGGCCACGCGTTCCGTCCCCGTCCGATGGGCGGAAGAGGTCATCCATCCTTCTCCGCCAAAACCTTTCACCACCTCCAGGATGCGTTGATCATCGGTTGCCACCACCACCCGATCCGCCCGTTTTACCTGGATCGCCCTTTGCCAGACCTGTTGCACCATCGGCATCCCACAAAGATCGGCCAACGGTTTTCCGGGGAAGCGGGTGGAGGCATACCGCGCCGGAATTACCACCAGGACATTGTTCATTTCAACGGTCGTGCCGCTGTTTCGGGCACGGTTCATGGCAACGCCTGCGCCAACATCTCTTTCGAGATCGCGGCCGTTCCAACGATACCGACCGCCAGTCCCGCCGCATAATTGGCCAGTCGTGCGGCATCCACCAGCGATGCCCCGGCGCAAACGGCCAGGGCCAGCGCGGAAATCACGGTGTCCCCCGCGCCAGTCACATCAAATACATCTTTGGCTTCGGTGGGGATGTGCGTCACCCCGCCCCCTCGCTCAAAAAGGCTCATGCCGGCCTCGCCCCGCGTAATAAGGATCGCCTCGCAGTCCATCTTCCTTAACAGGATCGCTCCAACCTCTTCCAGCGTCCGTTCGTCCTGAATGACCCGACCTGCAGCCTGTCCGGCCTCTAGGTGATTTGGCGTCATCAGCGTTGCATTTTTATACCAGGAGAAATGACCCACCTTGGGGTCCACCAGAACCGGCACCCCACTTTTTTTGGCAATCGGCAGCAGCGTCCTGAAAAGCCGGGGGGTGACGACCCCTTTGGCATAGTCCGAAACGACGACACCGCTGATTTGAGGCATTGAACGAACGATAAAATCAATGAGACCCTTTTCGATTTTGGACGGAATGGCCCCGCTCTTTTCATGGTCGTAGCGGACGACCTGCTGGTGATGGGCGATGACCCGTGTCTTTTTCGTGGTCGGTCGATCCGAATCTAGGAAAATGCCATCGCAACCCACCCCCTTTGACACCAACTCCTGTGTGATCCAAGCCCCCGCATTGTCCGATCCGACAACCCCCGCGATGATCCCCCGTCCTCCCATGGACAGGATGTTGTGAAGGACATTCCCAGCGCCACCGAACCGAATCGATTCGGACGACACATTCACCACGGGCACGGGCGCTTCGGGGGAAATGCGGGCGACGGCGCCCCAAATGTAGTGATCCAGCATCAGATCGCCCACCACCAGAACGGTCTGATGCGAAAATTGTTTCACCCACTTTTTGAGCATCCATCCCCCCGACTTTACCCCCATCCGAGTACCGACAGGAAACGCGCCTACCTTACCACAGGAAGGGCTGTTTCTCAAATGAAGATTCTGCTGCAAAACCCTATGAATGCTTCGACTAGGCTCAGCATGAACGGAAAAACTCAAATTACTTCAAGCACTTCTCCGTTCGTTCTGAGGCTCTCGAAGGACGAACGGAGAATTTTGCAGCAGAATCAAATGAACTGAAGGCCGCGCAATGGGGGGTGGGGGGGCACGTTCAGAATGACCTGTGCTGCAGGTGCTATTTTCACTTGCCCGCAAACGTACCCACGTCAATGAAGGGCAGGGCGCCGCCGGAGACGGAGGGGAGTTTCCCGTCCCATTTCTCAAGGGCGCGCATTTGCAGCAGGATGGGGGTGAGCGTCTCCCGTTGCAGTCTTTGCGCCTCGGCCTCCCCTGTGGCTTGGGTGATGCGCTGTTCCGCCTCAATTTTGATCCGCTCCAGGTCCCGCTTGGCCTTGAGCGCAGACTGCTCCGCCCCCTGTTTTAGCTCAATGGCGGCATTAAATTCTGGAGAAAACTGGAAATCAATGATCGAAAACTCGTCGATCAGGATATTAAACTTGACCAATCGCTCGGAAAGATCGGCTTTCACAGCGTCCTTCACTTCGGCACGCCGGGTGATCAACTCCTCCGCCGTGAAATAGGCGGCCACCCCCTTTACCGCTTCCTGAACGGCAGGGTCAATGACCCGTTCCTTATAGCTGAAACCAATCTCCTGATAGACCTTGTGCGCGCGGCTGGGATCAACACGAAAGTTAACCGCAATGATAGAGGAGACATTCTGCAAGTCCTTCGAGGCGGCGCTCGCCTCGGTCTGTGACTTCTGAACCTTCACATCCATCACAATGACCTCTTCAATGAAAGGAATCTTGAAATGCATCCCCTCACCCAGTTGGATATCCTTAACGCCCGTGAACTGGCTGAAAACCACCCCCCGCTCTCCTGCCCCCACCACGGCAAAACTGGAGAGCAGGACGCTCAGGAGCAGAATTACCGCCCCCCCCGTCGCAATCAACCGGGGCAGATTCGCAGGCATACCCGCCCCTTTCATGTCATAATAATCAGCCACTTCTTACCTCCATCAGATTCAGGTTGGGGTTCATTTCAACACGCTCAGACTAAAACGCGGCCCGATTATACCACCCTATTTGCATCCCTGGCAATTTACGGCGGCAACCTGCTTCTGCTACAGTGGCACGGCATGAGCATCTATCCATCCCAGAAGAAATTTTTTGAAGCGGCCTATCGTACCGGAGAACATGGCTGGCCGATCTCCGATCCCTCGATGCCGGTGGTGCATTTTCTGAAGCAATACAAAAGACGCGCGGCCCGCGTCCTGGATATCGGCTGTGGCGAGGGACGGCACGCCATCTTATTTGCAAAGCGGGGCCATAAAACGGTCGGCATGGATTATCTTCCGGGGGCCATCACGCGGGCGATTCAGATCAATCACGCGGTTTCGCCGCACCTGCGGTTTGTGCTGGGCGACGTTTTTTATCCCCCATTTTTGCAAAACGCCTTTGACGTGATTCTGGATTACGGCTGCTTCCACCATGTCCGCAAGCAAGATGAGAAGGCCTATTTGAAAAATGTGCTGCCGATGCTAAAATCAGGCGGGCATTTCCTGCTCTGTTGTTTCTCCAGCCGCTTCAAACACGAACCCGGCGAACGGCGCACCCGTGATTGGCTGGTGCATCGGGGCCATTATGACCGCTTCTTCAAAAAAGGAAGTTTCAAGACGATTTTCGGGGCCGCCTTTGACATCCTCTCCGTCGAAGAAGAACGCCAGGGTCTCTACGTGTTTTATCACGTCCTAATGCAAAAATGGTAAGGGCAGGCCTCGTGCCTGCTCCCTCAAAATGGAGCCGCCATGCCTGACATTGCCTATCTCAACGGAAAGTGGCTGCCGATTGCGCAGGCGAAGGTGTCGGTCGAAGACCGGGGCTTTCAGTTTGCCGACGGCGTCTACGAACTGATTCGCGTCTACGACGGTCGCCCGTTTCACCTGCGGGGACACCTGGCGCGGCTGGCCGAATCGGCCCGACAAATCGAAATCGCACCGACCCGTTCGCTTGCCCAGTTGGAACGCATCGCCCTCATAGGATGCCGCAAGTCCGGCCACGCCAGCGCCAAAATTTACATCCAACTGACGCGCGGCGCCGCCCCCCGCCTGCACCACTTCCCCGAAAAGATCAAGCCCACTTGGGTGATGACGTTCCGCAAACTGGTGCCGATGGAAGAGACGGTGCGCAAGCTTGGCGTTTCGGTCCTCACCGTCGAGGATGCCCGCTGGGGCCGCTGCCACATCAAGTCGCTCAACCTGCTGGCCAACGTCATGGCGCGCGAGCAGGCGATTCGCGCAGGCCACTTTGAGGCGATCTTCGTTCGGGACGGCCTCATCACGGAAGGTGCTGGGAGCAACGTCTTTGCCGTCCTCGGATCCAAAATCATCACGCCGCCGGAAGGACCCGCCGTCCTTTCGGGCATCACGCGGGAGGTCGTCCTTGACCTGGGAAAAAAGAGTGGCTTCTCGATGGTCGAAGAAGCCTTGTCGCTGGATCAACTCCGCGCCGCCGATGAACTCTTTCTCACCGGCACCACGATTGAGGTGTTGTCTGTCGTGCGGCTGAACGGCAAAAAGATCGGCTCCGGTCGGCCCGGCCCGGTGGGCCGCGCGCTGCACGCAGCGTTTCTCTCCCATCTGCAACAATGGCAGGAGGGCGCATGAACCGTCCCTGGTTTCTTCTCTGCGCCCTCTGCGCCTCTGCGGTGAGTCATCCCGATCAGGAGGGCGCATGAATCGTCCCTGGCTAAACCATTACGAATCGGGCGTGCCGGAGGCGATCCCCTATCCGTCCGTGCCGCTGTTTCACCTCCTGCGTGAATCCGCCGCCGCCCGTCCCGATCATCCGGCCATTATTTTCTACGGCAAGGAGATTCCCTACCGCACGCTCGCCACCCAGGTGAATCAGTTTGCGCGGGCACTGCTGGGTCTGGGTCTGCGCAAGGGGGATCGCGTCGCCATCATGTTGCCGAATGTTCCGCAGTGCGTGATCGCCTACTACGGCACTCTGGCGGCAGGTGGCGTGGTGGTGATGACCAATCCGCTTTATGTCGAGCGCGAGTTACAGGGGCAGATGATCGATTCGGGGGCGAAGATCATCGTCGCGCTGGATTTTCTCTATCCTAAAATTGCGAAGGTCCAGGCCGACACGGCCTCCACCGGTCGCACCGGGCTTTCCTCCATCATTCTCACCTCGGTGAAGGACGAACTCCCGTGGCTCCTGGGCCTGCTCTATCCGCTGAGGGCCAGGCGCGAGGGGCAGTGGATTCCGGCGCCCAAAACGGACGGCGTCCATGACCTGTTTGAGATCATGACCGGTTATTCGACCACACCGCCTGTGATGGAGGCGGTGACGCCGGACGACCTGGCGCTTTTGCAATACACCGGCGGCACCACCGGAACGCCGAAGGGGGTGATGCTCTCGCACCGCAACTTGGTCGCCAACGCCCTGCAATGCCGCCACTGGATGCCGACGCTCACATCCGCAGACATCTTTCTCTCGGTCGTCCCGTTCTTCCACGTCTATGGCATGTCCACCTGCATGAATCTGGCCCTCTCGCTGGGCGCCACACTCGTCCTGCTGCCGCGCTTTGTGACGAAAGATGTGCTGGGGGCGATTGAGAAGTCCCGCGCCACAATCTTCATGGGGGTGCAGGCGATGTACGTGGCCATCAACAATTTCTCCAAAGTGAAAAACTACGACCTCTCGTCGATTGCCGTCTGTATCTCCGGCGCGGGGCCGCTTCATGCCGAGGTGCAGCGCACGTTCGAGACGCTCACCGGCGGGAAGCTGGTTGAAGGCTATGGCCTCTCGGAGGCCGCGCCGGTCACCCACGCGAACCCGATCAACGGCGCGCGCAAGGTGGGGAGCATCGGCCTGCCGGTGTCTGACACGCTGGCCAAAATTGTGGACGCATCGGGTAACGCGGTGGCACAAGGTGAGATCGGCGAACTGATCGTATCCGGCCCGCAGGTGATGTCGGGCTACTGGAAACACCCGGAAGAAAGTGCGCAGGTCCTGCGCGACGGCTGGCTTTTTACCGGTGACATGGCGCGGATGGACGAGGACGGATACTTTTTTATTGTGGATCGCAAGAAGGATATGATTAAAACCCGTGGCGAAAACGTCTACCCGCGTGAGGTGGAAGAGGCGCTCTATCGTCATCCGAAGGTCAAAGAGGCGGTGGTCGTCGGCCTCCCCGATCTTCAGTTTGGCGAGATCATCAAGGCGTACCTGGTCATCAAAGATGGCGAAACGGCGACGGAGGCAGAGATGACCCAATTCTGCCGAGCAGAGTTGACGCATTTTAAGGTGCCGCAGCGGATCGAATTTCGAAAGGAACTTCCCAAGACGATCATCGGCAAGGTGCTCCGCCGCGTGCTCCTAGAAGAGGAGAAGGCAAAGTGAGGTCTCACGCGGTATAGTGGATTCTGCTGCAAAAAACATAGTGGACCCCTCTGTCAAGCCAATAATACGTCGAGTTTAAGAGGGCAACCTTCTTCATGCAAGGGGTTGCTGGATGGAGTGCTGAAGGGGGATCAGCTATGAAGAAAGCCAGTCTTTCCCCCCAAGAACTCAAGCCCACCGCGCTACAGTCCGGGAGACGTAAACACCTCGGCGACGAAGCCGGGACAGAGGTGCCTGCCATCGTTGATGAGGCGGTGCTCCTCACGGACTTGCGCAGCCTCATCCAGTCCGCCCGCCAGCGGATTGCCACGGTCGCCAATTCCACCCAGACGTTGCTCTGTTGGCACCTGGGACGGCGCCTTTTGCGTGAGAATCTACAAGGGGGCCGGGCCGCGTATGGGGAAAACATTCTTGCGACAGTGTCGCGAGAATTGACCGAGGAGTTTGGGCAGGGCTTCAGTTACTCTGCGCTCACTCGCATGGTCCGTTTCACAGAATGGATGGAGGATGAACAAATTGTTGTGACACTGTCGCAACAATTGAGCTGGTCCCATTTTCATGCGCTGCTCCCAATCAAAGACCCCCTCGCCCGCGATTTTTATGCCGAGATGTGTCGCATCGAGCGTTGGGATGTGCGCACGTTGCGGCTGAAGATCGGCGGCATGTTGTTCCAGCGCACCGCCCTGTCGAAGAAGCCACAAGCCGTCATCTCCGCAGAGATTGCCAAGCTCCGCGACGGGCAGATGACCCCCGACACCGTCTTTCGCGATCCGTACCTACTCGATCTGCTCGGCTTGAAGGGCGCCTACAGCGAGCGCGACCTTGAGAGCGCCATCCTGCGCGAGATCGAGGGCGTCCTTCTGGAGCTTGGCACCGGCATCGCCTTCGTCGCCCGGCAAAAACGCATGAGCGTCGGCAAGGACGACTTTCATCTTGACCTGCTCTTCTACCACCGCCACCTCCGCAGGCTGATTGCCGTCGAATTGAAACTGGAGTCTTTCCAGCCTGCGCATGTGGGCCAGATGGAGCTGTACCTGCGTTGGCTGGACAAACACGAACGCGCACCCGGCGAAGAAGCCCCGATCGGACTCATCCTCTGCGCTTCGGCGGATGTCGAGCAGGTGGAGCTGCTTCAGCTTGACGCCAAATCCATCCGCGTGAGCGAGTATCTCACCGAGCTGCCGCCCTTACCGCTGCTCCGCGCCCGGCTGCACCAAGCCATTGAGCACGCGAGGGAACAGGCGGCCAGACGGCTATCAGGCGCAGGGGAACAACCAGACAGCCTGGCCATCGAGAAGGAGGCCGAAGGGCTGCTGGACGGATTGTTAAAGGGAGGTGGCCAACAATGAGTGATCTGCCGCAGAAATCTCAGTTCCTGATCTACAAATCAGAGAACGATACCATCAAGATTGATGTCCGCTTTGACAACGAAACGGTCTGGCTCACCCAGCAGCAGATGGGGGAACTGTTCGGTACCACGCAGCAGAACATCAGTCTGCACCTGCAGAACATCTACGAGGAAGAAGAGCTGTCGTACGAGGCAACTCACAAGGAATTCTTGTTAGTTCGCCGCGAGGGTTCCCGCGATGTCCAGCGTCAATCCTCATTCTATACCCTCGACGCCATCATTTCCGTTGGCTACCGCGTCAAGTCGCGCACGGCTACCCAGTTTCGGATCTGGGCCACCCAGCGATTGCGGGAGTACATCGTCAAAGGCTTCGTGCTTGATGATGAGCGGCTGAAAAACCCAGACCTTCCGTTTGACTATTTCGACGAGTTATTGCGCCGGATTCAGGATATCCGCACGTCCGAGCGGCGCTTCTACCAGAAGATCACCGACATCTACGCCACCAGCATTGACTACGATGCAACCGACGAATCAAGCCTGACGTTTTTTAAGACGGTGCAGAATAAGATGCACTGGGCAATCTCCGGACAGACCGCCGCCGAGATCATCCACACCCGAGCCGACAGCGCCAAGCCCAACATGGGTCTCACCCACTGGCGCGGCGCCAAGGTGCGCAAGGTGGATATCACGATTGCCAAGAACTATCTTTCCGAGACAGAACTCGCCGCGCTGAACAATCTCGTGGAGCAATACCTCGTTTTTGCCGAGGGGCAGGCGATGCGTAAAATCCCCATGCGGATGAGCGACTGGATCGCCAAGCTCGATGGTTTCCTCCGCCTCAACGACCGCAGCATCCTCTCCCATGCCGGAAAGATTTCGCACGAACTCGCCCTGTATCACGCTGAAACGCAATTCGACAGCTTCCACGGGCAACGGTTGAAGGAAGATGCCATCCGATCTGACGATTTCGACCGTGCGATTAAGCAGTTACCGAAACCCAAACCGGCCCGTCTCCGGAAGAAAGGCCAGGCATGATCGCCGACCTCAAGCCGTATGCGGAATACAAGAAGTCGGGGCTGCAGGGGCTCGGGCAAAAGGAGGACCCTCGCAGGGCACCTTGCCTCTGTGAGGGTCCTCCCAAGTAGGCGTTATCATTCCTGTCACGTTAGGCATAATATGCCTCCGTACAATGACACCCTCTTCTTTAGAATGTCATGGTGAGCAATCAAAAGTAGTTCGGAGGTTTGGTATGAAATTTAATGTGACGATGGATCGAAAAGAAGCGATTGCTCTTTGCCTTGAAGCGCGTGGAGAAAAAGGAGTTTTGCTGTATAAAATTGTAGAGGTAAAGTTATGAAAATAGATCGAAGGTTTTTGCTGTACGGGTTTTCTTTTCTGTTTTATATCGCGG
>CAZQIT010000052.1:0-7572 GCA_964592995.1 uncultured Nitrospirota bacterium
ATTTGTGACTTGACGGCATTCTCGGACGTTCCGTAGAAACGTTTTATGCGAAGGTGTTGTTTGATCCATTTGAAGAAGGGTTCTACTTGCCATCGGCTTTTGTAAAGTGCGCATATCGTCAGCGCTGGAAGTGTGTTAGCAACAAATAGACTTCTCCGGTTTTGTAACACATGAATTGTCCGCTTTTTAACACAGGAAATTCAGTGCGATTTCCCGTGCGAATCGTGCGGCGGAGTTACGCAGCGATTCTCCTCTCTTGTTCCTGTTTTATCTCCTTGCCACTGGCATCATAGTCCGCGAGCTTTCTCGGACCGTGATAAATTGCCAGTTGGCAGTTTGGGTAGCGATGCACGCGCACTTTGGCCTTTACATAATGGCAACGGTGGCGATCGGCAGGTATTTGCAATACCAGGCCCTCAAAGCGCATGTAGTTATCATTGCCCACGGTGCGTTCAAATAATACTAGGCGTAAAAATGCTTTACGTTCCAGCCCTAATAACGGCTGCCATAAAGCGTGGTGACCGCCAAGACTTCATCGTCTCCTGTAACCCTTCTGTCCGTCTCATATTCGGTCTCCTGAAAACCCAATATGAAACCGGACAGATTATGTGTTCTCTACACTCCTCCTTCCAAAATCTTGACCTTGTTCTCCGCACCCATTAAGATCACCCCATGTCACAGTTTGTTCATCTCCATCTGCACACGCAATACAGCCTCCTGGACGGAATGACGCGGCTTACGCCGCTGGTCGAGCAGGCCAAACGTTTCGGGATGCCTGCCGTGGCCATGACCGATCATGGCAACCTGTTCGGGGCCATTGAGTTTTATCAGGCAGCAAGGAAGGCGGGTGTCAAACCGATCATCGGCTGTGAAGCCTACCTGGCGCCCAAAAGCCGGTTCGACAAAAATGTCCACGGCGTCCACGAAGACGACTACGCACATGGCGGCGGCGCCAACCCCTATTACCACCTCATTTTGCTGGCCGAGAATGAAACCGGCTACAAAAATCTGATGCGGCTGGTCTCCATCGCACATCTGGAGGGCTTCTATTATAAGCCGCGTATCGACAAGGAGGTGCTGCATCGGCACAGCAGCGGTCTCATCGCCCTGTCGGGGTGTCTGCGCGGCGAAATCCCCTACCTGCTCAGCCGCAACCTCGAAAAAGAGGCGGTCGAAGCGGCGCACGTCTACCAGGATATTTTCGGCAAAGAGCGCTTCTTCATCGAAATCCAGGACAACGGCCTAGAGCTTCAAAAAGTGACCAATCGACAACTGATTAACCTTGCGTCGCGCGAGAACATCCCGCTGGTGGCCACCAACGACTGCCACTATCTCCACCCGGGAGACGCCCATGCGCATGACATTATGCTCTGTTTGCAGACCGGCAAAACGGTCAACATGAAAAATCGGATGCGTTTTGAGACGCAGCAGCTTTATTTTAAATCACCGGATGAAATGATCCGGGGGCTGGGCGAGGCGCCCCATGCCATCTCCAACACGCTCCGCATCGCCGAGATGGTTGACCTTCGCCTGAAGCTCGGAGAGTTTCATCTTCCCCACTATGCCCCGCCGCCCGGCATGACCTGCGAGGACTATCTTCAGTCTCTCGCCCGGCAGGGCCTGACCCAAAGGCTGAACCGGATGTCCGGGTCGGCTTCTCCTTCGCTTTATGAAGAACGGCTTGCAATGGAATTGCGGGTCATCAACGCAATGGGGTATGCCGGTTATTTCCTGATTGTCTGGGACATTATCAACTACGCCCGCACATCCCATATCCCGGTGGGACCCGGACGTGGCTCGGCTGCGGGGAGCTTGGTCGCCTACGCCCTGGCCATTACCGATATTGATCCGATCCCCTACGGCCTGATCTTCGAGCGGTTCCTCAATCCGGAGCGGATTACCCTGCCGGACATCGACATGGATTTCTGCATGGATCGACGCGACGAGGTGCTTCGCTATGTCACACAGAAATTCGGAGCCGATCACGTCAGCCAGATCATCACCTTTGGGACGATGGCCGCGAAGGCCTCCATCCGAGACGTGGGACGGGTGCTGGAAATCCCCTATGCGGAGGTGGACCGCCTGGCCAAGCTGATTCCCAACAGCCCGAATATCACATTGGATGAGGCCCTGACACAGGAAGTCCGCCTCATGCAGGCGGCAAAGGCTGACCCCAAAGTGGGCGATCTAATTGCCCTCGCCAAACAGTTGGAAGGGCTGGCGCGACATGCCTCCACCCATGCGGCGGGGGTGGTCATCTCCGCAGACCCGCTGACCGAGCATGTCCCACTCTATCGGGGGAGTAAAGGGGAAATCATCACGCAATACGCCATGGGCGACATCGAACGGATTGGCCTTGTGAAGTTTGATTTCCTGGGCCTGCGCACCTTGACGGTGATCGACCATGCCATCCGGCTGGTGAATGCGGCGCACCCCGAAGTCGCGGAGGGGATACTGCAACTCCCCACGCTGCCGCTGGACGATTCCAAAACCTACACCTTTCTGGGTTCCGGCCAGACGGACGGCATTTTTCAGTTGGAAAGCTCCGGCATGCAGGACTTGCTGGTCAAGATGCAGCCCGAATCGTTTGAGGACATTATTGCGGTTCTGGCCCTCTATCGTCCGGGGCCGATCGGCAGTGGCATGTTGGATGACTTTGTCCGGCGCAAACGGGGCCAGACGAAAATTCAGTATGAGTTGCCCCAGTTGGAAGAAATTTTATCCGAGACTTATGGCGTGATTGTCTACCAGGAGCAGGTGATGAAGATCGCCAGCGTCCTGGCGGGGTTCTCTCTGGGAGAGGCCGATCTCCTGCGCCGCGCCATGGGCAAGAAAAAACCGGAAGAGATGGCGGCGCAGAAGGCCCTTTTTATCAAACGCGCCGGCGACAACCAGATTTCGTCTCACAAGGCGGAGAAGATTTTTGACCTGATGGAATATTTCGGGGGCTATGGGTTCAACAAATCCCATTCCGCTGCTTATGCCCTGATTACCTATCAGACCGCCTATTTAAAATGCCACCATCCCGTGGCGTTCATGGCCGCGCTGCTGACCAGCGAAATGGGCAACTCTGATAAAGTCGTCAAATATATCAGCGCCTGTCGGAAGATGAACATCCGAATGCTTCCCCCGGACGTCAATGAAAGCGCACGCGATTTTACAATCACACCCGATGTCGTCACAACGGGCAGCATCCGTTTCGGTCTGGCGGCCATCAAGAATGTGGGAGAGGGCGCAATTGAGGCCATCCTGTCGGCACGCAACGCCCAGGGGCGCTTTGTTTCCCTGTTTGATTTCTGCGCCCGCATTGATCTGCGCAAGACCAACAAGCGGGTCATGGAGAGCCTCATCCACTGCGGCGCGTTTGACTCGACCGGTGCAAAACGGTCGGTCCTGATGGAGGTGCTGGAGCAGGCCGTTGCGTTTGGGGGGCGAAAAAAAGAAGAGAAGGGGGCGATGCTTCAGATGTCAATTTTCGGCGATGCCCTCTCCGAAGCCGCACCCCCCCTTCCCGATTTGCCGGAGTGGGATGACGCAAAAATCGCGGAACTGGAGAAGGAGACGGTCGGATTTTTTGTCACCCGCCACCCGCTTACCCGCTACAGCGCGGTGATGAAACTGCAAGGGGCCACCCCCACCGAAGAATTGGCCGCCGCTGAAGACAATCAGGCGGTTAAAATCTGCGGCCTCGTGGTGCAGGAGAGGGTGACGACCACCCGAAAGGGGGACAAAATGGCCTATCTGCGTGTGGAAGACCTGACCGGCTCTGTGGAGGTAATCGTCTTCCCCGATTTATTTGCCTCTGCGTCGTCCCTCTTTCGTCATCATCATCTGCCACTGATGATGACGGGAACGCTGGATCGGAGCGAAGCGGGCTTTAAGCTGAAGGCCACCGATGTGACCCCCCTGCGCGTACCCGAGGCGCTGGAACCTGCAGAACAGGCGGCGCCTAGGGTAAATGACGGGCGCCGTGTGGTCATCACATTATTTACCGGTGCTGCGGGTGCTGCGGGTGCTGCTGGCACTGCAAAGGCGCTGACCCCCTCCGACTTGCCGGACTTAAAGCGGGAGCTGGAAAAATATCCTGGGAACTACCCCCTCCAAATCACCATCTTTGTCTCGGGGGGGTGCGAGACACGGATTGCGGCAAGCGCTACCTTACAAGTTGACGGCTCTGAGCAGATGTGCCGCGCCATCACGCAGCGCTTCGGAGGCGGTGTCCGAATTGAGGTATTACCGTCATGAAAGATGCCCTGGACTTTGAAAAGCCGATTTTGGAAGTGCAGGAGAAGATCAACCACCACAAGGGGCTTCACAATACCGATCCCCGTCATGCGGAGACCCTGAAGAAGCTTTTGAAGAAAAAGGCCGCGCTTCAGGAAGAGATTTATGCAAAGTTGACCCCCTGGCAAAAGACGCAGATCGCAAGGAACCCGCAGCGTCCCGGTGCCGCCGACTATATCAGCGCGATTTTTGATGATTTCATTGAGTTGCACGGAGACCGACTCTTCGGTGACGACCCCGCAATCATTGCGGGACTGGGCCATCTGGAAGGACACCGTGTCGTCGTCATCGGACAGGAAAAAGGGAAGACCGTCAAGGATCGGATGGCGCGTAACTTTGGCATGCCGCATCCGGAAGGGTACCGCAAGGCGCTGCGGATCATGCAGATGGCCGAACGCTTCGACAAACCGATTATTACCCTGGTGGACACGCCGGGGGCCTATCCCGGCGCGGGTGCGGAAGAGCGCGGGCAGGCCGGGGCCATTGCACAAAATCTTCTGGTGATGTCGCAGTTAAAGGTGCCGACCGTGTCTGTGGTCATTGGGGAGGGGGGAAGCGGTGGGGCGCTGGCCCTGTCGGTGACCGACCGCCTGATGATGCTGGAATATTCGGTTTATTCGCTGATCTCGCCAGAGGGGTGCGCCGCCATCCTCTGGAACGACGCCGCCAAGTCACCGGAGGCGGCGGAGGCATTAAAGCTGACTGCGCCTGATTTGCTCAGACTGGGCATCACGGACGAAACGATCCCCGAACCGCTGGGCGGTGCCCACAGCGACGCTGCCAAGGTTTTTGAAACGACGAAAAAAGCGATCTTCCGCGCCCTGGGTCACCTGTTGTCCATCCCGCCGCCCCTCCGTCTGCAACAACGTTTTGTCCGATTGCGCAGAATCGGGGCCTATGCGGAAGCGCCCTCACCGTGAAGCGCCACTGCGGAAATTCCGCTTCAGAACGGGTGCGCCTTCCGAAGACAACGCTTTGTGAAGACGACGACGGCCCGGCCTGACCACCACCGGTTCATCCACGATTATGCGATGAGGGGGATAGACCGGATAGATGTACCGCGTGTCCAAGTAAACGCGGGTACGCGGATCGTAGACATATCCCGGATACCAAAAGGGATCGGGATATGCAGGAACGGTATAGTAGACGGACCCCGTCGTATATGCGGCACTCCCCCGAACCCCATGCGAGACGGTCGCATGGCAGCCAGACAACCCCATTCCACAGATCAGAAAAAACCATAATGTCTTCTTCATGATTGCCTCCTTTGTTTAGATATTTAAAAATCGATATGAATCCCGCCCGTTAAAGCATATTGATCCAGCAGGCTCGCTTCGATAAAAAACACGACTCCGGACGCAGCGGGAAGCGCATAGGCCGTGCCCAGAAAAAAACCCAACGACGTATCCTGCTTGAAGGCCACATTTAGCGTCTGTACCTGGGAGGGGATGCGATCGCTCCCCCGCACCCACGAAACCCGAACGCCACCATACGGTTCAAACAGGTCATGTTTCCCGCGCATCCCAAACTTCAGGGCCTGTTCCGTCCATTCTAGGGTTTCGGTAACCTGCTCGTCGGCCAGGAACTCACCGGCGTCGATAAAACCATCTCCATCAAAGTCGATGGTGGGGGCGAAGCGCACCGAATCTTTGGCCTCGGTGCGCAGATACCGGTAATCAGCAAAGAGATGATAATCCGCATTCGGGTGAATCCGCACCTGAACCCCACCGCCATAGGCCCCTGAAAGATCGGCGTGAAAGCCAAAGTCATTCACGGCCAGGTCGCTCCCTCCCGCCAATCCATAAAGATCAACGGTGTCGAAGAGGCGAACGCCCAATTTACCCAGAAGCCGCAGCGACTGGGCGGAAAAGAGTGTGTCCGGAAAGTTTTGACCCGAGAAGGTGGAGCTCTCCTCAATCAGATCGCGGTTGAGCGTTTCCAGTTGCAATTCAAAATATGGAGCGGCAACCCGATCCTGCGCGATTCCATCGTGTGGCAGGAGTAACAACAACAGCACCATCCATCCCAATCCGACCTGTCTTTTCATCTTCCTCCTTTTCACGCCACGTGTATCCCCATCTTACTCTTTTCGGATTGTTTCATCCCTGTCTTGAATGCGGATGCCCTCTTCACGTCTCAGTCATTCTCCAGCCCCGGCAGGTGCGGCTCCAGATGAACAACCACTTCGGCCACTTCAGTAAATTTTTCCATAATCGCAGACTCTGCCTGGTGGGCCAGGATATGCGCGGCATCCATTCTCATGTCGGGGGCGACATGAATGTGCAGATCAACATAAACATGTCCCATGCTGCCCCGTGTGCGCACCTTGTGGCAAAGCGCAATTCCCTCCAGGGTTCCGACAAGGGTTTCGATCTCCTGCGGTCGAATCCTGGAGGCATCCGTGAGGACCTTTGAACTCTCCCATAAAATGCATGCGCCCGCCTTCCCGATAATTGCGGCAATCACGACGGCCACGATCGGGTCCACGACCGGATAGCCCGCCCGTGCGGCAGCCAGGCTGATGATGACGGCAAAGGAACTCCAGATGTCGCTCTGCGTATGCAGTGCGTCAGCAATCATCACCTCACTCTTATAGAGGCGCCCCGCTTCCCGCTCCCAGCGGCTGACCGCCAGGTTGACGGCCATCGACACCAACATGAGCACGAAACCTGCGGCTGCGGGTTCCGGAGGCGTCTCGCCCATCCAGCGCCGATAACTCTCATTGATAATTCCAAGGCAGCTCAGAAAGAGGAAGACGGAAATACAGAGTGAAGCGAAGGTTTCCACTTTCCGGTGACCGTAAGGATGCCCGTCGTCCGGAGGATGGGAGGCCACCCAGATGGCCAGGATCGCAACAGCACTGGATGCGGCGTCCAGGAAGGAATGGATCCCGTCCGCCTGCATGCTGACCGATTGGATCAAGCCACCCCCCACCGTTTTGGCGAAGGCCAGCAGGATGTTCAGGAGGAACACAATTGAGAGGGCCACTCCCGCCCTCCGAAAGTACGATTCGGACGCTTGTTCCGTTTTCAAAGTGGGCCACCCTACTGGGACGAAAAATAACGGTTTCTGGATGCGGTGCGACAGGGGTTCCGATTCTCATCTCCCCGAACTTTAGTCCGATGACCGGCGAAGATCAATCCTCAGGGTTGCATTTTAAAGTCACGATGGGCTATAATCCAGTTCGTTTTGTTTATCAGGGGCAAGGGCGGAGGAAATACCGGCCATGGAAAAAAAGAGAGACTACGGCGTCATGTTCCTTTTCGGAGCGATCTCACTGGTCACATT
>CAZQIT010000053.1:0-9152 GCA_964592995.1 uncultured Nitrospirota bacterium
TCATCTCGGCTTCCAAATTCGCAGGCTCAATAATGGGCATAAAAGTCCTCTCCTCCAGAAATAAGGCCCCATCATAGTCCCAGTCGGTGAAGTGGGTCAAACAACGTCCCCAAGTGCTGTACTCCATTATTGAACGGATGCAATGGCCGCGCCTCAGATTGACTCAGGCGCGGTCTATTTGATACTTTTAGCGGCGGTCGTACTGGGGGATCGGCTGTTTGCGCGTTTACCATCAGGGAGGCGTATCCAACATGGAGATGATGCGAAAGCGGGAGAGAATGGCCAGGGCGGATCGGATCACACGGGTGGGGGCGTTGCGCCGAAAGGGTGTCTATCTCATTCCCAACCTGTTTACCAGTGGTAATCTTTTCTGCGGTGTCTTCGCCATTATTGCCGCTTTTAATGCCGAATATATTGCCGCCGCCATCGCCATTTTTTCGGCATCCATCTTTGATGTGCTGGATGGCAAACTGGCCCGCCTGACCCACACCACCAGCCGCTTTGGCGGAGAGTACGATTCCCTGGCCGATTTGGTCTCCTTTGGCGTCGCCCCCGGCATGCTGGCCTATGCTTGGACGCTGGGGTCGCTGGGTCGTCTGGGGTGGGCGGCGGTGTTTCTGTATATCGCCTGCGGTGCGCTTCGCCTAGCGCGTTACAACGTCCAGTCCGGGGGGGGTGAGCGCCACGACTTCGTCGGCCTGCCGATTCCGGCGGCGGCAGGCCTGGTTGCAGCCCTGGTGATCTTCGATGGCCACATTCTCCACTTCGGCAAAGAGGTGCGCCCCGGCCTGATTCTGGGGCTGATCTACACCCTGGCCTTCCTGATGGTCAGCACCATCTCATACCGGAGCATCCAGGGGCTTCACCTCAAAGACCGCAAGCCGTTCGGTCTTCTCGTGGGCACTCTGCTGGTTGCGCTTCTTTTTATTGTGGCCCCACAGATTATGCTTCTGGCCTGCTTTGGATTGTACGTCCTGTCGGGGGTGCTGGAGCGGCCCGTTGCGGCCCTCTATTTTGCCGCAACGGGGAAACCCCGTCGGGTGATCGAACCGGTTACGAAAACACGATAAGGCGAGAGATGGCGCGGCAGATTCGCATTTTTGACACCACCTTGCGGGATGGCGAGCAGTGCCCCGGCGGTAGCATGAACCGCGAGGCAAAGCTGGCCGTTGCAAAAATGCTCGCCCGTTTAAACGTGGACATCATTGAGGCCGGATTTCCCTTCTCGTCCGAAGACAACTTCGAGGCGGTGCGACAGGTTGCAGCGGAAATCAAAGGGCCGATCATCGCGGGGCTGGCGCGGGCCAGGGAGCAAGACATTGATTGCGTCGTGGACGCGATGCGCGTAGCCGAGCGGATGCGGATTCACACCTTTCTTGCGACCTCTCCCATCCATATGAAGCATAAACTGAAGATGGAGCCGGAAGCGGTCTTTGAAGCGGCTGTGGCGGCCGTGAAGTATGCGCGCCGTTTTACCGATGACGTGGAGTTTTCGCCAGAAGATGCCTCGCGCAGCGACCCCGACTTTCTCTGCCGCGTGCTGGAGGGGGTGATTGACGCAGGCGCGACCACGGTGAATATCCCCGATACGGTGGGGTATTCGATCCCCGGCGAGTTTGGCGATCTGATCCGGATGCTCAAAACCCGCGTTCCCAATATCGACCGCGCGGTCATTTCGGTGCATTGCCACAACGACCTGGGGCTGGCGGTCGCCAACTCCCTGGCCGCCATTTCAGAAGGGGCAGGACAGGTCGAGTGCACGATTAACGGCATCGGCGAACGGGCGGGCAACGCCGCGCTGGAGGAGATTGTCATGGCGCTGCGCGTGCGCAAGTCCTATTTCGACGCCGAAACGCAAATCCGAACGGAGGCCTTGACCCAGGCCAGCCGACTGGTCAGCAGCATCACGGGGCTGGTGGTGCAGCCGAACAAGGCGATTGTGGGTGCGAACGCCTTTGCCCACGAGGCCGGAATTCATCAGGACGGACTCCTCAAAGACAAGCGCACCTACGAAATCATGACGCCGGAATCGGTTGGTCTGACCGAACACAAGATGGTGCTGGGTCGGCAGTCGGGTCGCCACGCCTTCCGCAATCGGCTGAAACAGATGGGCTACTCACTCACCGAGGAGGTGCTGGATCGGGCCTTTGAACATTTCAAACGGGTGGCCGACCAAAAGAAAGAGGTCTTTGACGAAGACCTGGAAGCCATTGTGGCAGAAGAATCCCAGTGCGCCGCGCAAACGTATCTACTGCGGTCGATCCACTATCAGAGCGGGAGCGACAGGATCCCGATGGCCGAAATTGAGCTCGACATCGCGGGACGGACGGAAAAAGGTGACGGCACAGGTGACGGGCCGGTGGACGCCGTCTATCAAACGATCAGGACCCTGACGGGGGTGGACTGTCGGCTACTCTCTTACGCCGTGAAGTCCATTACTGGGGGGACAGACGCGCTGGGTGAGGTGACGGTGCGCCTAGAAGAGAGTTGCGCGCCTGAAGGGAGAACCTTCCTGGGTCACGGCGCCGATACCGACATTATCACCGCTTCCGCCAAAGCCTACCTGAACGCCCTCAATAAAGTGGCCGACGCCAGGCAGCGCGCGGTCCATGCCGCAGAATCCTCATTATTAAAATGATTGAAGTCAATCAGTTGGGAAAACGTTACGGGGATGTCGTGGCCATCGACGACGTCAGCTTCAGTGTCGGTCGTGGCGAAGCCCTCGCTTTTTTGGGGCCAAATGGCGCGGGCAAGACAACCACGATGCGGATTCTCACAGGTTTTATGCCCGCCACGACCGGCACAGCCATCGTTGCGGGGTTTGATGTCTTTAAACACCCGATGGAGGTGAAGCGGCGCATCGGCTATCTGCCCGACCACCCGCCGCTCTATCCAGAGATGACCGTGCGCGAATATCTCACCTTTGTCGCAAAGATCAAGGGGTTGAGGGGTCAGGCTGTGGCGTCCGCATTGGAGCAGGTCATTGATCGGTGCGCCCTTCGGGATGTGGCGGGCAATCCCGGCTGCGAAGGCCGTCTGATCGGAAACCTCTCCCGTGGGTATCAGCAGCGGGTGGGTTTGGCGCAGGCATTGATTCACGATCCGGAGGTGTTGATTCTGGATGAGCCGACCGTCGGACTGGACCCCAAGCAAATTATTGAGATTCGGGAGCTGATTAAACAGTGGGCCTGCGAAAAGACCGTGATCCTGTCCACGCACATCCTGCCGGAAGCCACCGCCATCTGCCAAAAAGTGGTCATTATCAACAAGGGGAAGATCGTTGCGGTGGACTCTCAGGAGCGGCTCTCCGCGCAAGTGCGAAAATCGGAGAAAATCTCCGTCCAGGTCCGCCGGGGGGATGTGATCGCTTTTGACCCGATCTTAAAAATTGAAGGGGTGATTCAGGTGACGCCAAAACCCACGCAGGCGGGTGAAGGGGCGTTTATCGTGGAGTCGGAAGTGGGCCGCGACATCCGCGAAGCGCTCTCTTCGACCATTGTCGAGCAGGGTTGGGGGCTGCTTTCGATGCAAACCATAACCCTCAGCCTGGAGGATGTCTTCCTTCAGTTAACCACACGAGAGACCGCCACCTCCGTGGAAGAGGCGCATCCTTAGCTGTTAGGGCCTGCGCAGTCGTCGTTCAGGCATTTGACTTATCGTAATGGCAATAGTCATACTCATGGTATGAAAACAGCCCTGTCTATCCCAGACAACCTTTTTCGGGAAGCGGAACGTCTGGCGAACGCTACACAAAAATCAAGAAGCCGACTCTTTAGCGATGCAATTCGTGAATATGTGTCACGGCATGCGCCGGATGAAGTGACGGAAGCCATGAATAAAGTGGTCACAGAAATCAGCAATGAGACCGATCCATTCAGAACGATTGCCGTATCCCGTATTTTAAAGAAGATTGAATGGTGATCGCTCAGGGAGAAGTCTGGTGGGCAGATATGCCAGAACCCACTGGATCAGGCCCCGGATTTAGGCGTCCCGTTATTATTATCCAGGGGGATGCTATAAATCGGAGCAAGATCGCAACCGTTGTTTGCATTCCCCTTACCAGCAATCTCAAGTGGTCAGACGCCCCAGGCAATGTTTCTCTTTCTGCTCGGCTCACAGGATTGCCAAAAGAATCGGTTGCCAATGTGTCACAGATCGTCACGCTGGATAAGGCCCTTCTTGTAGAGCAGGTGGGGAAACTCTCCGCCACGAAGATTGCGCTTATTTTTTCTGGAATTGACATTATACTTGGAAGGTAAGGAGCCTGCGCTTCGTGAATAAGGAATTTACAACCCTCACCCTGCACTGCGTGCTCTGGATAAAACGATGAAAAATCTGGGTGTGCTGGTGCGAAAAGAGTTAACGCTCTATCGTGTTTCGCCCATTGTCTATGTGGTGGGGATGGTTTTTCTGGGTATTTCTGATTATCTGTTCTATGCCCAGGTGGTCTATTATTCCAGCCTCTCCACACAGGTGATGCGTTTTCAGGGGAATCTCCCACCGCTGGACATTCATCAGGCGGTTTTTCGCCCGCCGTTCCTGAATATGGGGGTGATTCTCCTGTTTATTGTGCCGATCCTGACGATGCGTCTTTTTTCTGAAGAAAAGAAGGCAAAGACCTTTGAGCTGCTGCTGACCTCGCCCCTCGGTCTGACGGAGATGATTCTAGGAAAATTCCTGGCAGCAGGGCTGATTTATCTGGGCCTTCTGGCGGCCACGCTTCATTTTCCGATCCTCCTGTCTTTTTTTACGGAGGTGGACTGGAAACCGCTGGCGGCAAGCTACCTGGGTCTGATCCTGATGGGGGGGTTGTTTATTTCGGTGGGGCTGTTCGCATCGTCGCTGACGGAGAACCAAGTTGTCTCGGCGGTGCTGGGGTTTGGGATGCTGATTGGCCTGTGGCTAACCGGCGCAACCTCCCAGGACGGAGGAACATCCACTGCGGGACAGATTCTGAGCTATTTCTCGCTGATTGATCACCTGGACAATTTTGTAAAAGGCCTGATCGACACCGGGGATATGGCCTACTTTATTTCATTGACGCTCTTTGGACTTTTCCTTACACACCGTGTGGTCGAATCCCACCGCTGGCGATAGCGCGAACGCCTGCTGGCACGCCGCCGCAGAGCTTACGTTGCAGGCGCCCCATTTTTATTGTTCTACTTTATTGTTCTACGGGATAGCCAGACTGCATCCACGCGCGAAATCCTCCCTCCATTGAGGCCACATTCTGATAGCCCATCTGTTTGAGCGACTGGGCGGCCACGGCGCTTCTGCCCCCGCCTGCGCAATGCAGAATAATTTGCTTCTGTGGATCCTTGACGTTGTCTTCCAGCGTCATCTCCAGTACTCCCCGCGGGACGTTGGCGCTTTCGGGAATATGCCCCTTCTGGTGTTCATCCGGTTCACGCACGTCAATCAGGATGAAGTCTTCTGCCGCATCAAACTTTTCTTTGACATCCCTGACCTGAAGTAAGGCGATCTCCCGCTTGGCTTCCACGACCTGCTCTTTCCACGTCTTCATGAAAAAATCCTCCTGTTTTCGGGTTATTGTTCGGGATGAGCGGGTTCCTGCCTCATCAAGAATCGGTGGCCCAGTGCCGCTGAAAAGTGAACCAGGAAAATGGCCGAAACCAAGCCATAAATGGCGTTGAATCCGGGCAGGGCATCCCAAAAGAAGGCCGCATGTTCCCGCACGACCCAAAAGTCCGCCCCTGCGGCGGATAAGAGAGCGACCGTCACGATCAGCATGGAGCGCGTTCTCTGTTTTTTAGCCTGCGCCTTCTTAAAGTCCGCCTCCACTTCCGCCAGACTTTTTCCGAATTTCAGAAGATCGCTTTGGGGCGTCATCCGATGGCCCTCCGCACCAGTTCCAGGATGAGATCGGGGTAAAGTCCCAGGACGACCGACATCATGGCGGTGACCAGTAGCGGCACCACGATTGCGTATGAAACCTCTTCAATGGGATGTCCTGGGGCATGTCCTGGGGCCTGTCCCCCATCGGGATGCGCTTCGGGGGCCTCAAAATAGGCCGTATAAAGAATCGGGAGGAAATAGGCCGCATTCAGAAGGGTGCTGGAGAGCAAAACCAATAAAACGGCGTAGTTTGTGGTCTCAATGGCCCCCAGCGCCAGATACCACTTGGTTGTAAACCCGGCCATGGCGGGCACACCGATCATACTCAACGCGCCGATGGAAAATGCGGCCATTGTGAGGGGCATCTGCCGCCCAATGCCGCTCAGTTGGGACACGTTGGTCTTGTGAGAGGCCACGTAAATGGACCCCGCGCAAAAAAAGAGGGTAATTTTGGAGAAAGCATGGTTGGCGATGTGCATGACCCCGCCGGTCATGCTGTTTTGGGTCAGGAGCGCCCCGCCCAGGATAATGTATGAAAGCTGACTGACCGTGGAATAGGCCAGCCGGGCCTTGAGATTGTCACGGGTGAGGGCATAAAGGGATGCCACCAGGATCGTAAAAGAGACCAGCGCCGCCGTGTAGACCCCCAAGTGAAGCTGCTTCATCAGGGGAACGCCCACAACATGGAAGATGATCCGCAGGACACAGAAGACACCCGTATTCACCACCGCCACCGCGTGAAGCAGGCCGCTGACCGGTGTCGGTGCCACCATGGCCGCAGGCAGCCAGGCATGAAAGGGCATGATGGCTGCCTTTCCGATACCCGCCAGGAATAGAAAATAGACCACCGCAACGGCTGTGGCATTGGCGTTTGCGGGAAAGAGTCCCTGCGGCTGGAACTCCAGCGTCCCCGCCAGGACATAAGTGCCCACGATGGCGGCCAGGAAGAAGAGTTTGGAGGTGCCCAGAAGATAGACCAGATATTTTCGCGCCCCCGCCACCGCCTCGTCCGTTCCCTTGTGCGCCACCAGAGGGTAGGTAATCAGCGTGAGGATTTCGTAAAAAAGATAGAGTGCGGCCAGGTTGGCCGAGAAGGCCACTCCGATTGTGGCCGACAGCGTGACGGCGAAACAGGCGTAATAGCGCGTTTGGGCCTGTTCCGAGAGGGCGCGCATGTAGCCAATCGAATAAATCGTGGCCACAATCCACAGGAATGAGGCAATCAGGGCAAACAGGATGCCCAGTGCGTCCACGCGGAAGGAGAGGCTGATGCCGGGGAGGAAGGAGAGCAACGTATAGTGAAGGGTGTGGCCGGACAGAACGACCGGTAACATGGACGCCACGATCAAAAACTTCAGAATCGCCGCAACCAGTGAGCAGCCTTCCCGCAGGTTGGGACGCTTGCGGGTCAGCACAATCAACGCCGTCCCCACCAACGAGACGAGCAGGGCCAGCAAGGGCCGTATGGATTCAACTTGATTCATTTGTGAAGATCAATGACGCATGATTTGGCAAGGGATTATAGCACGGCTAATTTGTTCTAAACATATTTCACAATAGAATCAGTGGGTTAGTGTCTTATTCGCATTGGTATCCGTTACTGCATGGAAAATGGCAAATGCCCGCATGGCTATTGCGTTTGGCCTCCTCTACCGCAACGCTGGTACGCCGAGAACAAATCCGCCTTGGGGATTATAGCTTTCGGACGACAACGTTGTCTATAATGCTGCCCATGTCGCCCCTGCCGCCCCTACCGCAATTGATCCCCCCTTAGGGCTCGTCCATGAATAACATCCCCAGTCGGGCTGCCGATTCATCCCTGTTTGCTGCGTTGCTCTATTTCATGTGGGGGCCTGTTCGCTTTGCTCTCAATGCCCCCACGCCCCTCGTTCGGACAGGCAAAGCCTGATCCTCTCTTCTACATACCAGCAGGGTATGCGCGCGAATCGCGCCTTGCAAACAGGGCGACTCGTTGGCCCTTCGTGTGGATGTTATTCATGGACGAGCCCTTACATCTGAAGGGGGGGGAATTGTCCTCAACAAACATTCGAAACATTCGAAACATCCGAAACATCCTGATTATCAAACCCAGTTCTCTGGGGGATATTATTGACGCCCTGCCTGCGGTGGGTGCCCTCCGCAGGCATTTTGAAGGTGCGCACATCGCGTGGCTGGTCAAGTCGGAGTGGGCCTCCATCCTGATGGGACACCCCTTTATCGACGCGGTCATTGCCGTTCCCTTCACTTGGAAGGGTCTGCCCCGTGTGATCCAAAGTGTTCGGAAGCGTCCTTTTGATCTGGTTGTTGATCTTCAGGGGTTGTTCAGAAGCGCCGTACTGGGGTGTCTGACAACGGCTTCCATCCGCATTGGATTTGCCGAGGCCCGCGAAGGGGCCTCCTGGTTTTATACCGACACCGTGGCGATACCGGCCTCCGTCACCCATGTGCCCCATGTGCCCCATGTGCCTCATGTGCCTCATGTGCTTCATGTGCCCCATATGGTAGACCGGTGCCGACAGATTGCAGCGGCACTGGGGGCGCCGATTGACGCCGTGGATTTTGGCTTTGTTCGCACACCCGAAGCGGTGGCCGCGGTGGACCGTTTTATGGCGCAGACAAAGTGCGCTTCACCGTTTGTCGTGCTTCATCCGATGGCGCGTTGGGGGAACAAACAATGGCCTTCGGAGCGGTTTGCGCGGGTGGGTGACGGGTTGCTTCAAAACGAGATTACCCCTGTTTTTACGGGCGGTTCAGGCGATATCGACGCGATTCGGCGCATCCTTTCAATGATGAAAGGGCGGGGGGTCAACGGCGCCGGAGCGTTGAATCTTCTGGGTCTTGCGGAACTGCTTCGGCGGGCACTCTTTTTTATCGGCAACGACTCTGGCCCAATGCACCTAGCGGCGGCGGTGGGGACAACGGTCTTTGCCCTGTTTGGCCCGACCGACCCCCACAAGGTGGGGCCTTACGGGGCGGGCCATGTCGTGATTCAAAAACGGAATGATTGCGCCGGTTGCCATCGCAGCCATTGCGTCCATCAAAACCGATGCATGAAGGCCATCCAGGTGGAGGATGTCCAGGCCGCCATCGAAGCACAATGGACACGATGAATGCTGCCTACGAGTCGGGTGAACTTGCGCAATCCGAATGCCGATCTAGTGTTTAATTTCATAAATGAGCGATTGTATTCTGTTCCTCGGTTCCAATCCCACCACTACCTCCCCTTGCCCCTCCTTGTAAAGGAGGGGATTCCTCCCCTTTGCAAGGGGAGGTGAGGAGGGGTAGAAAGTATCGCA
>CAZQIT010000054.1:0-3247 GCA_964592995.1 uncultured Nitrospirota bacterium
GGTCGGGCGCTGATTGTCGTCACACACGACGCCCGGATATTCAAATTTGCCGACCGCATGGTCCGCATGGAAGACGGACAGATCGAAGCGACGCAAAAGACGCACAACGGCCAGGGCGCAGGCTAAGGGCTCGTCCATGAATAACATCCCCAGTCGGGCTGCCGATTCATCCCTTTTTGCTGCGTTGCTCGTTGCTTACATGCCCATACGCAGCAAGGGGTATGCGCGCTCCTCGCGCCTTGCAAACAGGGCGACTCGTTGGCCCTTTGTGTGGATGTTATTCATGGACGAGCCCTAAACGGAGTCCCTATTTGGAAGGCTTCCTGGGATGGTCTTCTCGATAGGAAACCACGAAGGCGAAGAGGGCCATCAGAAAGATTCCGAACAGAATAATATAACCAGCCATTACGTTCCTCCTTCTCTTTTGGGTGGAATCACATAAAAACCGATGACAAATACAGTCAGAGACAGTGCAATAATGACGATGGCCAGCCTGGAAGTCAACTTATCCACGATAAACGCGCCAACCAATCCAACGGTTGAAAGATATTTTGCAACGTCTAACAGCATCTTCCCCGTCTCCCTGCGTCGATCCTCATTCTTCACAAGCGCATTGTAGAAGATGTCCTACAGATAAACAAGATTGGAGCGAGAGACCCTATGTTTCGTAAATATGTTCTGCCGATATTGGCTGTGATGGGCTTTTTGTATGCCGTCTATTCTGTGAAGACCGGCAATCGCGCGCCGCCGATTCAGGCGCCGGTTGTGGCGCCGTCGCAGTCGCCATTTTCCGTTTTTATTTTTGGCACCGGGGTGATTGAAGCCCATACGGAAGATATCGCCGTCGGTGCGCCCGTTGTGGGTATCGTGAACAAGGTCTCTGTGAAAGTCGGCGCGCGTGTTCGGGTGGGCGATCCGCTTTTTCTCCTGGATGATCGAGAGCTGCGGGCGGCCCTCGCGGTTCGCTTGGCGCGTCTTTCGGCGGCACAGGCCAAGTGGAGACGTCTCGCCGCCCTCCCCCGTCAGGAAGAGGTTGTCATTGCCGAAGCCCGCTTGGCCGAGGCGAAGGCGAACGCCGCCGACCTGGAAGATCGGCGTGCCCGCGCCGAAGGCATATCCAACAAGCAGGCCGTGAGCACCGAAGAAATCAACCACCGTGCGTTTGCCGCAGAGGTCGCGCAAACAAAGGTGACGCAGGCCGAGGCGGATTTGGCCTTGCTGCGCGCGGGGGCGTGGAAGCCGGATCGCGATCTTGCAAAGTCGGACGTCGCGATGGCGTCTGCGGAGGTTGCGGAAATCCAAGCGGCAATCGGGCGCCTCACCGTCCGCGCTCCGATTGATGGAGAGGTGCTCCGGGTGAACATCCGGGCGGGAGAGTTTGCCCCGCAAGGCTCTCAGCCCCGGCAGGGGGAGAGGGGGCTGATGCTCCTGGGCCAGACCGATCCCCTGGCGGTGCGGGTGGACATTGACGAGCACGATGCCTGGCGCTTCCAGGTCGGCACGGCGGCCACGGCCTTTGTTCGGAGCAATCCCCAGATGAAGATGCCGCTGACCTTCTCGCATCTGGAGTCGATGCTGACGCCCAAAATGTCGTTAACAGGTGAGAGCACCGAACGGGTGGACACGCGGGTGCTCCAGGCCATTTATCATTTTGATCGCGGCACGCTTCCTGTCTATGTCGGCCAGCAGGTGGATGTCTACATTTCCACGTCTCAGGGTCCGGACGGTGCTGCGCACGGCGTTATGCTGCGCACAGACACCGACACGGGTCGTGTAGAACCCCATGCCGGCGAGAAACCATGAACGGGATCGCGTGGTTCCTGTTGCTTCTGATGATGGGCGGCTGCCAAGTGGGGCCGGACTATCGCCCGCCTGCACCCCGCCTGCCGGAACGCTACAGCGGCGGTTGGCCCCCGTCACCCCAGCCCTCTTCTGAGGAAAGGGGGCGTTTGGCGGTGTGGTGGAAGGGGTTTAACGATCCGGCGCTGGACGCCCTCATTGCACGGGCGGTCGAGGCCAATCTTGATCTGCGTCTGGCCGAAGCGCGTATTCGGGAGACCCGCGCCGCGCGTCGAATCCTGGAGGGAAAGTTCCTGCCGACGGGTAATCTGGGGACGCGCTATCAGAGAAGCGAACGCAGCGAAAATATCAATACGCCGCCGGGTGTGCCACGGGAAACGTCGCTTTATGAAGCGGGTTTTGATGCGCTCTGGGAGATTGATCTCTTTGGCGGCACACGGCGGGAGGTGGAGGCGGCGCACGCAGAGATTGAGGCTGCGGAAGAAGCGTTGCGCGACATACAGGTCAGCCTGATTGCGGAGGTGGCGCGCAATTATATCGACTTGCGGAGCGCCCAACAGGGGCTTGCGACGGCGCGGGCGCTGGCGCACCGGGAACAGGAGGCGCTGGCACTGGCGGAAGTCCGACGGGTTGCGGGGCTATCGAGTGGTTTGGATGTGGCGCGCCTTTCGGCCGAGACCCGCACCACCGAGTCGGAGGCGCCGCGTTTTGAGGCGGCCATTCAACAGGCGTTGCACCGCCTGGATGTCTTGTTGAATCAGCCTTCGGGTAATGTCTTGGGTCAGATTGAGACCCTCGCGCCGATTCCAGAACACGCCGATTCGATGGCGTTGGGTCTCCCTTCCGACCTGCTGCGACAACGACCCGACATCCGCCGGGCCGAGCGAGAACTGGCCGCCGCCACCGCGCGCATCGGCGTGGCCGTGGCCGATCTGTTCCCACGCTTTTCACTCACCGGCGCGTTGGGCCTGTCTGGCAGCACGTCGGGAGACCTGATGGATCACGCCAGCCAATTTTGGGCAATCGGTCCTACCGTTCGATGGCCGATTCTGGCCCTTCGGCAAATCCGCGCGAACATCCAGGTTCAAGACGCCAGGCAGGAACAGGCGCTCGTGCGGTATGAGAAGAGGGTGTTGCTTGCCCTGGAAGAGGTGGAAAATGCGTTGGCCTCTCTCGCATCCGAACGGGCGCGCCTGTCTACGCTCTCGGAGGCCGCCGTGGCCCGCCAAACCGTCGTGGAAATGACCGAGGCGCGCCATCAAGCAGGACTTGCGGATTTCTCGGACGTGCTGAAAGCGGAGGGCGCACATCTTGCCGCAGCGTGGGAGCGCAGTCAGGCCCGCGCCCGCGTGGCCGAGGCGGTCGTCGTACTCTACAAGGCGCTGGGCGGGGGAGACACCACCCGTGTTAAGTGAACGATCATGTACCCGTTGCTTGTCGCCGCAGC
>CAZQIT010000055.1:0-19829 GCA_964592995.1 uncultured Nitrospirota bacterium
AAAACGTGATACACAGGAAATCGTAATGAGGGTTAGATGATAAGATAGGCTGTTTTAATCCACGAAGTACCCCTCCACGATGAGCTTAAATACGTAAATCCTATGAGGCTTTTAGTGGTAGGGTTGAACCCCTTTTCTGCAATCCGCATTCCCACGGGTATCACAAGGAACGGTAAAGCCAGTAGCAATGCCCAGCAAATCACCTGCCACGAACCGAGATCCTCTGCTAATTTTGCCCCCACCGCATAGCCCATCGCAGCAGAAACAACGCCTGTTCAACCGCTGGCCGCTTCTTCTTGGGGTGTTTACAGGCGCGAGTGAGCGGGGGGAAAATCGAATGACGAAGGGGTTTTGGCGATTCTCTACGAAAAAACCACCGTCTTGTTGCCATGTACCAGAATGCGCTCTTCCACATGCCACGCGACAGCGCGTGCCAGCACAATCCGCTCAATATGACGTCCGATCCGCTTCATCGCTTCGACACCGTGGCGATGATCCACGCGTTGGACATCCTGTGCGATGATCGGACCGGCATCCAAATCTTCTGTTGCGTAATGGGCCGTGGCGCCGATGAGCTTGACCCCGCGCTCATGGGCACGGCCATACGGGTCTGCGCCGACAAAGGCGGGGAGGAAACTGTGGTGAATGTTTATGATTTGACAGGGGTATTGCGCGATCAGGGCGGGACCGACAATCCGCATATAACGGGCCAGGATGATCGTATCAATTCGACCCTGCATAAGCGCGATCTGTTGCGCCTCCGCCTCCTGCTTACAGTCGGGATGGACGGGAATGTGGTGGAAAGGAATGCCAAAGGGGCGGACCGTCTCCGCAAGGTCGGGGTGATTGGAAATGACCATGTCGATCCGCGCCGGAATATCGCCGGACCGGCATTGCCAGAGAAGTTCAAGTAAGGCATGATCGGCGCGGGAGACAAAGACGGCCAGGCGCTGCATGTGACCGGCGCAGGAGAGACGCCATTGCATTGAAAACGTCTCCGCCATCGGCGCAAACGCTGCACGCAACGCCGTCTCCCGCTCGGTCAATTCCGGCAGTTGGAACTCAATCCGCATGAAGAAGGCACCTCCTTCGGGATCGGTGGAGTGCTGGTCGGAGTGGATGATGTTGGCCCCCTGTCCGAAGAGGAATCCGGAGAGGGCCGCCACAATGCCGGGCCGGTCTGGACAACAGATGAGCAGACGCCCGATGTCCTGCATCTGTTCGGTCATGGGAGAGTGGTCCATATTTGATTCTGCTGCAAAACCCTATGAATGCTTCGACTAGGCTCAGCATGAACGGAAAAAATAAAATTATTTCAACCACTTCTCCGTTCGTCCTGAGGCTCTCGAAGGATGAACGGAGGGTTTTGCAGCAGAATCCATATTGAAGACGGTGAAGTTTCGACCGTGCAGCGAAAGATTGCGCGGCAATCTAGGGCATCAGGAGTCCCGCGCTTTTGGCGATATAGGCGGAGTGTGGATATTGGCTAGCCAGTCGGGCCAGGTTTTCCTGGGCTGCTTTGTCCTGCCCCAAACCGTGATGTGTGCGCGCCAGATAATAGAGGGCCTTCGGGGCCAGCGGTTCACGCTGGGTGAGGGCAAGTGCCGCTTCAAAACGGGCCGCCGCAGCCGGATAGGCGGATTTTTTATAATAGAAAAGCGCGATCTGATACTGATGTTCCGCCTTTTTTTCGATCAGCACCGCAATCTGTTCACGCGCCGCATCAACATAGAGACTTTGCGGAAAATCGGCCAGAATCTTCTCAAAGGCGGCGAGGGCCTCCTGCATGGGACCCGGATCGCGGTCGGGTGTGCTGACCTGGTGATTGAGACTCAGGGCCAGACGATATTGGGCAAAGGCGGCCATGCGATGCTGCGGATGTAGCTCCAGAAAACGGTGATAATCCGCAGCCGCGACGATCCAGTCTTCGCTCACATAAGCGGCTTCCGCCCACGAAAGGAGGGTCAGGGCGTCGTAGGTATTTTCAATGTCCTGGTCGGAGGCGCGAACATTCGCAGGGTCCGCACCCAGGAGTGTGAGCAGGTCGGAACGCTCGCCGCGCCCCGCACAACCCGACGCAGACAGCACCAGCATGAACGCCATCCCCAGTTTTAAAGTCCTCATCATCACCCCACAACACATTTTATGTCCGTACACATACCAAATACCGTCTCAAAGCGCAAGACATGCCCGATCGACGTCTTGAAGTCAGGGCAGCGTTGAGCGTATTGTGGCGGGTGCTGCGCACGGCGATACGCTTCGCGCACCTGCCGACGATGGATACAATGAAGGGTACCCCCTAGAACTCTCCGTTCGTGGTGAGCTTGTCGAACCATGGGCTTACACCGTCTCAATTTATAACGATTTGTCCTTCGACAAGCAGGACGAACGGGCAATTTACAGGTTTTTAGAGGTGCAATGAAAGTATTAGCGGTTTGGGCTGTCCAGGCTTTTCCGGATGAAGCGTGCGTTGATCTTCATGAATTTGCATTGCGGTGGTACCGGTTTACCGCCGATCCCACATTGATCGACCCCGTCTTGCGACGGCCTGCCAGACCCGGCGTCTGGATTCGGTTTAACCAGGTAGAAGAACTGGAGCAAGTCCAGGCCCGTTATCCTGAAGCGGCACTGGGGCCTGCCGCATCCTTCACGGAAGCTCTTATTTTTACAAAAGAGTGGGAGCAGGCGCAGACGTTGCAAGCCACGATATTCGGACTTTCCGTGCACAGCGATGCGGAAGAAATGGCGCGCGTCATACGCGAAGAGACGATGGAAGATTATTAGTCCGAGACCCGCAGAGACTCAATGAACCGAGGGGTGATTCTAAGTATTGCCGGTGTGATGGTTATCCTGACGGTCCTGACGATGGCTTCGTTAATCCATGAACAGAAAAAAGCCAGGATGATGGAAGCACAGGTCAAAGACATCCCCACCGAAAGGGCGGCGCGGCCCGATGTCAAGCCGGTGGATGACAGCCTCATCAAAAAGATTCAGGGGGGAGATGGACGCGTCATGGTGTTCATTCCCTCCGGCGCGTTTGCAATGGGCGGCGGCAGGGAGGGCGATTTTGATGAGCAGCCGCAGCGGGTGATTTATCTGGACGCGTATTATATTGATCAGTACGAGGTCCGAAATGCCGATTACCAGAGATTTTCAAAGATGTTGCACCGACCGCTACCGGTGATCCCTGTTTTCGAAGACGATCTGAAACTCCTGATGGGAGAGAATCAACCCATCGTGGGGGTGACCTGGATGGATGCCTTTGCGTATTGCAGATGGGCCGGCGGGCGCCTTCCGACGGAGGCCGAATGGGAGAAGGCCGCCCGTGGTGGCGAGGCGGAGCGAGTGTGGCCCTGGGGGGATGTCTTTGACGCCAGACTGGCCAACGGAAGGGGTGACGAAGATGGTTATGCCTATTCCGCGCCAGTGGGGAGTTTTGAACAGGGGAGAAGTCCTTACGGACTCTATGATATGGCCGGAAATGTCTCGGAGTGGGTCTCGGACTGGTACGATCAGTTCTACTATCAGCGGGCCCCCTTTAAAAACCCCAAAGGTCCGGACGCCCCAGACATCACGAAGGTCGTGGTCTATCGCGGCGGGTCCTACCACAACACGGCACACGATCTGCGCGCCTCAAAGCGATTCGGTGGGGCGCATCCGGAGCGGGGAGAGAGTGCCGTGGGGTTTCGATGCGCCAGAGACAAAGAGGTCTAAGGACAATAATAGATTGAAAAAGCTGTTCCCTGCCTTTATAGTGAGCGCCTTGTTGCCGGGCGTCAGAGGCCGACTTGGAAGCTGAAGGATTGCAGGAAAAAGCGAATACCCTGAATCGGTGTATCGCAAAGGGTCTGGACCTCTTGGTTGTCGCCACGATCTATCAGGTGCCGCTTCCTGTCAGCTTCTGGGTCGGCATGGCCTATGTTCTCCTTTCGGATGGTTTTTACGGCGGGAGGAGTGTCGGAAAGCAATTGATCGGTCTCCGGACGGTTCAATCTGCAACTGGAGCGGGGGCTTCTTTTAAGGAATCCATCCTGCGAAATCTCCCCTGGAGCGTGGCCTATCTTCTTTTTTGCATTCCCTACGTGGGTGGGTTGTTAGCGTTCCTGATTGCGGGCGTTGAGTTTTTATTGATTGTCGGAAGTACGGCGGGATTGCGAATGGGAGACGCACTGGCCCAAACACAAGTCTTAAACGACACACCGGATTCTATTTCAAAAACGGGAATGATCTGAACTGGGGGACGAATGGGCCTACTGAATACGGTATTGGGATGGTTTTCGATGGACTTGGCGATTGACTTGGGGACCGCCAACACCCTGGTTTATCTGAAGGGGGAGGGGATCGTCATCAATGAACCGTCCGTGGTGGCCATCGAACAGAAGTCGGGCAAGGTGGTGGCCATTGGTGCGGAAGCCAAGAGAATGCTGGGGCGTACACCCGGCAATATCAGCGCCATCCGGCCCATGCGAGACGGGGTCATTGCCGACTTTGAAATTGCGGAGAAAATGTTAAGCCATTTCATTAACAAGGCCCATAATCGGACCACCTTCGTCCGCCCCAGGGTGATTATCTGCGTCCCTTCTCGCATTACGCAGGTGGAGCAGCGGGCTGTTCGAGATTCCGCAGAATTAGCGGGGGCACGCGAAGTCTACCTGATTGAAGAGCCGATCGCAGCCGCCATCGGGGCCGGGCTTCCGATCTCAGAGCCGTTTGGAAGCATGGTAGTCGACATCGGCGGCGGGACGACAGATGTCGCCGTGATCTCACTGGCGGGCACGGTCTATTCCGAATCCGTCAAGGTTGCGGGCGACAAGATGGACGACGCCATTGTCAGTTATATCAAGCGCAAACATAACCTCCTCATCGGAGACCACATGGCCGAACTGGTCAAGTTGGGAGTCGGGTCCGTTTATCCGTTGGAAGAAAGAAAGACGTTTGTGGTCAAGGGACGCGATCTCATCTCCGGCATTCCTAAGACAATCACTGTCGATGACAGCGAAATCCGTGATGCCCTCTCCGAACCGGTCAGCGCCATCATCAACGCCATTCGGGTGGCACTGGAGAACACGCCGCCGGAATTGGCGGGTGATATCATAGATCGCGGCATTGTTCTCACCGGAGGAGGATCGCTGGTGCGCGGGATGGACATTCGTCTTCGGGAAGAGACCAATCTGCCGATCATCACGGTGGATAATCCCCTGACCACCGTCGTGCTGGGTACCGGAAAGGCCCTGGACGAATTAAGCCTGTTGCGCAAAATATCCATGGCCTCCCGCTAGGAGGGGTGCGGCCCCCGCGGGGGGGTGCGGCCCCTGCGAGGGGGGCGGCCCTTGCGGGGAATTGCGCAGAAGGTACAGGCAAGACTCTCATGCGTCCACATCAGATTCAGCGCATCTTGGCGGGCATTCTGTTTTTGGCCGTCGTTGTCACTGTTTCACTCCCCCGTTCCCGACAGACAACCCTCCGCTACATCGAAACCTCCGTAGGATCAGCCGTCTCTTATATACAGCAGTCGGCCGCCACCCTGATGCAGGCTACTGGCCGAATTTGGAGCGGCTACATCGACCTCGTACATGTTCAGGAAGAAAATCTCAGGCTTCAGATGACCCTCGACCAACTTCGGGGCGAGAATCATCGTCTCAGGGTGCTGGAGGCGTCGGCCCTGCGGCTCCAGGAACTGCTGGATTATCGGGCGGACGTGCAGCGGGATGTCATCGCGGCACGGGTGATCGGACGGGATGTGATCCATTGGTTTGACACGATTATGCTGAACAAGGGCTAGCTGGACGGGGTGGCGGTGGATATGGGGGTCATCACGCCGCAGGGGGTTGTGGGGGTGGTGATAAAAGTTGGACACCATGACGCGCAGGTGCTGCTGATGACCGATCGCCGAAGCGCCGTGGCCGCCGTCGTGGAACGGACGCGGGATGCGGGTATTGTTCAGGGGATGGCATCGGGGAGGGGAGAGGGGATGGAGGGGGTGGGACGCCTCCACGTTAAATATATGCCCCGTTCCGCCGCAGTGCGGCCCGGAGACCGCCTGGTGACCTCCGGACTGGAGGGGAGTTTTGTAGAGGGAATTCCAATCGGACAAATTGAGACGATCAATCCGGTGGACAATCAGCCGGTGGACAATCAGCCGGACGGCTTGGATGATACCGAAATGTTTTTAAATGTGCAGGTGATCCCCACCGTTGCGTTTTCAAAGCTGGAAGAGGTACTCATTATCACATCAACCCCTGCACCTGCGGGATCGGACGCTGCTGCTCTGCCACAGTCATCGGTTGACACAAAAATGCCACAATAAATTGGTGGCGGCCACTGATGATGAGTTCGTAAACAAGCTGCATATCAATATTCATGTAGTCATGCACAATCCGGTTGCGCAATCCAATCGACGCGTTCCACTGCTGTAACGCTTGCGAATGGATATGGCCATGCCGCTCAAGGCTGGCAAAGGCGTCGTAGGCAGAGACGGGGACCGGTTCACCGGCTGACTTCAGCAGGTGTTTTGATTTACCGATGGCATTTTCGATGAGCACTTGAATCGCGTGCAACACGCCGCTTTGTTCAAGACGGGAAAGAGGCGCGCCCGACAGGATGCGTTTTTTTGCTTCTTCGAGCAGCGCCATTTGCTCATGGGCAATCCGCTCGCTTTCCGCATGATAAAGATCAAGCCGCATTTCTTTGCCTCCAATCATACTCTTCCAGCTCTCCCCATGTTTGGATAAGGTAGTGACTCCAGGCCAGCGTGTCATCGCCCTTGAGAATGATCCCTTCTTCGGCGATCACCGCGCGCATGGCAAGACGGGCTGACGCAATGTCAATCCAGTCAATTTTATCTTTGTCTATTTTCATGACATCGGCAATTTGCTGCTTCACAATCTCTGCGCGTTCCAGACGAGCCAATGGATGAATCTGTTTTTCCCATCGAATTGCAATGTCCCAATCGCTTTGATCCGTTGCAGTTCCATCCACTCGGCTTCCAATCAATACAGCCAAATCGATATCCGAAATCGTTTCCAATAAATGGGCTAAGGGGTCGAGTTTGTCCATGTCGTGGTGTACACTACCATGAACGATAGGGGGTGCCGTCCAACGCGACTGCGTCGCTGGTGCTGGAAATGTCGTAGACATCCTGATCGCAGGAAATGAACGCATCCGGACCATCTTTATAGCAGCGAATCTGCCAGACGGCCTCTTTGGTGATCGGATCCACTGGAATCCGCCGGAGATATTTTTTGCGCTTTTCGGACACCCCACCCAGCGGCGCCCCTTCCACCAGGACCTCCAGGCTGTTGGGATAGCCGAATTCACTGCTGATCTCCGCGCAGGTCAATGGATATTTTTTGCAATAGGGGCCTGCGGCGCGATTCCAATGGTCGTAAAACAGATCAATAGCCTCTCGCGTTTCTCTGAGGGTTTGCCGCAACGCCAGTTCCTGTGAGCGTTTTTGGGTCATCTTGGAGAGCGGCATTGCCACAGCGGCCAGCGTCAGAATGATGGACGCCGTGATGATCAACTCCAACAATGTCATTCCCACCTGGCCGCGCCCTCTCGCCCAGCGGTGCTTCGTCTGTGTGGAGAGGACCTTGCGGGCGTTCATTTTATTTTACGGTGATGGTGGCATGTGCGATATCGGCCCTGATCGGTCTTCCGGAGAGGTCGGTCAGGCGCAGATTCCGAATATCCACCCGGCTTGTGCCCGTCCGTTCTCCCTTAAAGACGACAACGAACAGGTCGCCTGCGCCGCTGGCACCCTCCTCATCCAGGATGCGGCTCATTTGTACATCAATGACGTTACTTCCCTGAGCGCTGGAAGAGGTAAACGCCGTTTCCAGCCCGTCGGCGTCCAAGAGGTCTCCCTCCGTCGCCTGCTTAAAGCTTAAGACGGTGGGATCATAGGCGATGGACATCGTGGCGGAAGAGAGCGCCTCGACATTGTCGATCTGAACGGACAGACTGATCTCTCCCTGTGGGGCGATGGTAGCATCGCCGGGTGTGAGCGTAACACGCGACGGGACTTCGGACTCCGGGCCGGGAATGGAAAGAGGTGGGGGAGGTGCGATCGGCGATGGAGGTGGCGGGAAGGGCGGCAGCAGAGGACGGTCGGAAGAAGCCATTCCGATCGCCCCTCTCTGAACTGCAGACAGATCGCTGAACAGGGGTCTACTGCCATAGGCCTCTTCCGTGCCGGACCAGAAGGATTGGAGTTCCGGGGCTGGAATCTCCTTGCCTCGGACGATATGGGGCGTAATCGACATCACGACATCCGTCTTCCCGCTTCCTTTGTCAATGCGAGAAAAAAGTGTTCCCAAAATGGGGATGTCTCCCAGTCCCGGCACTTTGACGACGGTGTTGCGGTCATCATCCCGAAGCAGGCCGCTGATAATGACCGTCTCGCCATCCCGGACATTCAGAACCGTCTCCGTGTTTCGGTTGCCGAACTGAAATTGCCGCTGACCATTGCCCAGGTCCACCAGATCGCCCAGCGACGTGACATCCAGCTTGATTTTGAGTGTAATGTCATTTTCGACATGCACCACCGGTTCGATAACCAAGTCGATCCCCACGTCCTTGAATTCGATGGAGGTGGTGGTTGAAGTTCCCCCCGACGAACCGGTTGTGGTTGCGGGTGTCGTATTGGTGGTGGAGAGGAGAATCGGAACCCGATCTCCCACCTTGATCTTGCCTGCTTTGTTGTCGATGACGCGGATGCGCGGATTGGCCAGGACCTGCGCCTCGGACTCCTGTTTGAAGAAATCGACCAAAACAGAGGGGAGCACCGCAAAAATCGTGGAATTATTGAGATTGTCCAACTCCTGAAGGCTGATGGCACCGGGACCGCTGGTTCCGACGTGGCCGGAAAGACTGGAGGGGTTGAGGCTGAGGCCATATTTTTCTCCTTTACTCCGCTTGATCTCCAAAAGCTCCACGTTGAACAACACCTCGGCGACCTTGCGATCATTGGCCTCAATCAGTTTTTCGGCCAGACGAATTTTCTCCGGCGTTTCTCGGATAACCACGGTGTTGAGTTCGTCGTTGGCATAGATTCGGCGCGTTTCCAGCATCGTCCGAAGCAGATTAACCACATCTTTGGCTTTGGTGTGAGAAAGGTAAAAAGTGCGGATCAGCAGGTCCTGATATTGATCAATCTTCTGTTTTGTCTTGGGAAAAATCAGGATCGTCTCGTCGCTGACCTTCTTCATGGCCAGGTTGTTGGTGGCGAAAATCAGATTGAGGGCTTCCAGGAACGTGGCATCCTTCACGAAGAGGGTCACGGGATCATCCTTCACATCTTTATCAAATAGAATATTGATCCCCGCAGCCTTCTCCAGGGCCGAAAAGACCTCTTTGAGTTTGGCGTTCTGAAATTTCAGCGTTACCGGCTGCCGCGATTTCAGGGAAAGGTGGTCGGCGTCCTCGCCCTCCTGCTTCAGCGTCGTCTTCGCCTTCTCCAGTATCTCGGTCCCTTGCGGCAGGCTGGGATCCAGATCAAGGGCCTTTTCGAACGAAGAGATGGCGTCGTTGAGTCGATTATTTTGCACCAGTCGCTGTCCCAGGGCGAACGATTCCTGTGCCTCTTTTTTGCGCAGAATCTTCTCGGCAAGGTCCTGGTATTCGCTTTGAGCCGGATTTAGGGTGATGGCGTGCTTCACCTCTTCCAGGGCGCCCAATGAATTCTCCTGGTTAAGGAGTACGCTAGCTCGGCTGGCATGAACGGCGGCGGCGTTGGATCGGGCATCCGTCATCTTCTCCCGCAGCTTCGGATTCAGCGGGTCCTGCTTCAGCGCCTCCGTATAGTTTTCGTAAGCCTCCGCCCATTTCCCTTCGCGTAAGAAATCATCTCCCCGTCGAACCTGCTCTGATGTGGCGCAGCCCCACAACAGGCAGAGCGGCAGGATGGCCCTCAGACAGAGGGGGAAGAACCTCGTTTGATGTGTCCGATTCATCGTATTTTCTCCTTCGTCATCGTCACAGGTTTTAATAACATGGCCCCTGCGCTATCGGATTTCATATGAAAAAGTCTCTTTTTGATTATTGCGAACCAGATCGACACGGATGTTCGATTCGTCTTTGAGCTGTTGGAAGACCTGTAAAAAGTTTTGCGGGTCTTTGACTTCAATGTCGTTGACCCGATGGACGACATCCCCATTCTGAAGGCCGATCTTTGCGTACAAACTGTCCTTGTTAATGGCGAAGATGCGAAACCCGTCCGGACTGCCGTCTGTAAAGTTGGGGACGATCCGGGCCTTGGTCAGAAGTTTTGGAAGGTTTTCCGTGGCCTCGTTCACCTCCCGCCGATCCAGCACATATCGGTCTTTTGAGACCTGCCGAATTCCATCGCCATTTCCTGATGGGGTCTTGAAGGAAGCAGGGACGGCCACCGGCGGCACCTCGTCAACAAACAGAACCTCTAGCGTTTCTTGAACATTATTCCTGTGAATGACCACCTTGTTTCGGTGGATTTTACCCATACGCGCATCGTCCGAAAGGCGATCTCCCTGCCGATAAAGCCTCTGTTCCTTTGTTTTGGTCTGTTCCATGATGGCGTATGAACGCTGCTCTTTCTGATTTTGGCCCACGATGGTGCCCAAAAGGACGAAATCCAACGGGGGCGGGGAGGGGAGGGTGGAAAGTGCGGCCCCACCGGTCTGACCGGGCGCGTCGGAACGAAACAAGCGCCCTGAGAGGATCGGATCGTCAGGGTGGCTGTCTTGGGAATCGTTACGGGGCGGAGGTACAGCATCGCCCGGATTTTGCCGCGAAGTGCGTTGTTGTGCCCGCAGGGTTGCTTCTAGTTTGGGCCAGAGGAGCCGATTGGTGATGTCGGCCCCCAACCAAGCCCCGGCAGCAATTACGGCAAGATAGAAAAGTCCAAAGGATGGTCTGGCCATTTGTTTAAGGGCTCATCCTCATGACCGAGCGGCATCATAGTATTGGACAAGGCACAAAGTAAAGTGGTCTATTGGGGGGATTGTAACGGTTATGGGTTTGACTTCACGCTGCGGCCGCGAAGGGTTCGGCTGACTTTAAGTCCGAGGAACATAATCAGTGCCCCTAAAGTCAGATACAGGGCATCCAGATAAACCGGCGTTGCGGTTTTCCAGTCACGATAGATTCGATAACCCCAGATGCCCAGAAGCAAAGAGCCGGAACGAATTAGCGTGATGGCTTCTTTGAGCGTGGGTTCTCCGCTTCGCCATCCGATCTGCATGACGGAGGAAGCGATCCAGAGCGACAGGCAGGGCCAGAGCAGATGGGGCGCAAAAAGGGGGTCTTCCGTATGGGTGCGAATGAGGCGATAGAGTCGCACGATGGCGAGGGTCAGCAGCCCCCCGCCCAGGCTGGTCAAATAGGGGCGGATCGGGGCGTTTTTGGGGGTCACTTCGATACGACTTCACGATCTTGTTCTCGTTCAGACTCCAGGGCCAACCGCTCCCAGGCGACCAGCGCCTCATCCACTTGCGCCTTGAGATGGTTATGCCGCTCCATCAACGGGTAAAATTGGTCTTTGTCCTGATACAGCGCGGGGTCGGATAGGAGGGCGACGCACGCTTCGTAGGCCTTTGTTTTCTCTTCCATCTCCCGCTCAATCGTCTCTATTTTTTTCTGTAATCCGCGCTGTTGCTGTTGTTTCAGGCGATCCTGTGCCTCCATGCGACGGGTCTCACGCCGCTCCGTTTCCCGGAGCGTGGACGGGCGGGCATTTTCTTTTCGGGGCGCCGCGCTGGCGTCCTTCATGCCGCGTTTGTAGAGATAATAGTCGTAATCTCCGGGATAGAGTTGCACCTGTCCGCCCTGGACTTCAAAGATGGTGTCGGCCACCCGTCGGATGAGATGCCGGTCGTGGGTAATGAGGCAGAGCGTGCCGGTGTAGGCCTTCAATGCCGCTTCCAGGCAGTCGCGCGACGGAATATCCAGGTGGTTCGTCGGCTCGTCCAGCAGGAGAAAATGGGCGGGTCGGATGAGCAGCCGAGCCAGGGCCAAGCGACTTTTTTCCCCGCCGCTGAGCACGCGCACAAGCTTTTTGACATCATCTCCGGAAAACAAAAACGCCCCCAGCGTCCCCCGGATCACCCCTTCGGACATATCCGGGGCGGTCTCCTGAAGCGATTGCAGGACGGTGTGGCCGGGGTGAAGCGATTCCAACTGGTGCTGACTGAAGTAAGCGAGGGTAATTTGCGCTCCCAGCCGTCGCTGGCCGCCGTTGATCGGAATCGTCCCCGCCAGAATTTTAATCAACGTCGACTTTCCCGCGCCGTTGGGTCCTACCAGCGCCACCTTTTGGCCTCGCCGAAGCGTCAGGTTGAGATTCTCATAGACGCGGGCGTCACCGTATGACTTGCACACATCCTTGAGGGTGATGACCTCTTCTGCCCCTCGCGAGGGGGGAGCTGCGGTAAATCGGACGGTTTTTCTGTTTTCCGAGACATCCACCCGATCCATTTTTTCCAACTGCTTGATCCGGCTCTGCACCTGTCGGGCCTTGGTGGCCTGATATCGAAAACGATCAATGAATTGTTGTGTCTGTTCGATCTTTTTTTGCTGGTTTTCCTGCGTGGAGAGGCGAATCGCCGCCGCCTCCGCTTTTGCTGCCACGTAGGCGTCGTAATTTCCGACGTAGGCGATCAGGGTGCCCCGATCCACCTCGACCACACGTCCAGCCAGGGCGTTCACGAAGGTGCGGTCATGCGAAACAAACAAGAGGGCGCCCGTATAGGCCTTGAGAAACGCCTCCAGCCAGATGACCGATTCCAAGTCCAGGTGGTTCGTTGGTTCATCCAGCAGCAGGATGTCCGGTTGCGATAAAAGCAGCTTTGCCAGGGCCACCCGCATCAGCCATCCGCCGCTTAAGACATCGGTCTGCTTTGTGAAATCGGTTTCCTTGAATCCCAAACCCGATAGAATCTGTTTTGCGCGGGCAGGGAGGGTGTAGCCTCCCTCGGCTTCAAACTGCATCTGCAACTCTGCGTAGTGCAGCCCCAGGCGCTCCCGTGTCTGAGGGGCGTCCGCCTCGTGCAGTGCGGTCTCGGTCTGCCGGAGCGCTTCGGCCAGTTGCGTTATCGATGCACAGCCGGACTGTACTTCATCCAGAAGATTACTTCCGCGCAGCTCAATGATTTCCTGCGTCAGATAGCCGATCACCGCCCCTTTTTCGGGAATGATTTTGCCCCGATCGGGTGTCACCTTTCCCGCGATCATCTCCAGCAGCGTGGTTTTCCCCGCGCCGTTCTCACCCACCAGCGCGATCCGGTCCCCGAAGGAGACCTGAAGCGTCGCGTCCGAGAAAAGGGTGCGCGCGCCAAACTGTTTTGTGATGTTTAGAATTGAGATCATCTTGCGTTCAGAAAGTGGAAGGGGGTGTTTTGTGGGGCGGGGATCAATAAACTTCTTCCGGCTGGAGGCGTTTTATTTCTTTGATAATTTCAGTTTCGGCAAGCGGCAAAATAACTTCCCGCGTCACCTTCTCTAGGATGGCCTGAATGGCTTCCTTTGTCAGTGCCGCTTTGAGCAGTTCCGGCAGCACCTGGCGCACGACCTGATCTATGACATTTTCGGCCACCGTTACGACATTTTTCTGAATCGCATCGGTCATATTCACGGCACCCACAACATCATTCTCATCTGGTTCCGGATCGGCCTGCGCGACTTCCGGGAACACTTCCGGTGAGATTTCCGGTGGGGGCGGATTGAGCGGGGCGGGCCAATCGGTCATCTGTGTCGTTGTCTCCGCAGTGTCCAGTATCTGTGGGAGATATTCCTGGGTTAGCGTGGACCAGAGGTCCGGGTTGAAAGCGCGGGTCTCCTCCTGGGCCATCTCCACGAAATTGGAGGTCTCTGGCGCCTCCCATTCCGAAGCCTGCATCGGGAGAGGGAGCGCCTCTTCCATGACCGTGCTGTCTGCCGGAGCCGACATCTGCGTTCTGACGATTGAAAGCAACGCCTCCACACTCACCGGTTTTTTGAGGATCGCCAGAATGCCGACAGAAGCAAGATGGAGGGGATCGTAGCTGTCGGTGGAATGAATGAGGGCGACAATCGGAATCTGTGCAAGACGATCATCCTGCCGCACTTTTTGGACAAAGGTGAAGAGATGCATCCCTTCCAGACTGAAATCGGCCAAAATCAGGCCGGGTGGGTCGTTCCTCATTAATTCCAGCACGACCAGCGCGGCCGGACCGGTGGAGACGGACATCACTTCAAACCCCTCTTCGAGCAGCGTTGTGGAAACCAGCCGCTGCACGGCCAAGTTGTCATCCGCCACCAGGATTTTATGAGGCACACACTCTCCCTAAAAAGTACAGCGAAAACAATACGCTATCATGATCGGCTTGTCAAGAAATGGTAGAGAACTGTGTAGAGAACACGTAAACGGTCCGGTCTTGTAACACATAATCTGTCCGGTTTCATGTTATCTCTTTTCGCGTTCGGGTGGTCACGGCTTGGATGCTTTCTCTCACCACCGAGGTCAGCCGTTCGATCTGTCTCACAGAGATGGAAAGCGGCGGCATCAGCACTACCACGTTGCCCAGGGGTCGCAGCAGCACACCCCGCCGTTTTGCCTCCTGACAAACCTGATGTCCCATGCGCAGCGCCAAGGGATAGGCCCGCTTCGTTTTCTTGTCCGCCACGAGTTCAATGCCGACGATCAGACCGATCTGGCGGATGTCTCCCACCTGTTTCCACCGTCGCATCGGGCGCACCAACGCGCGTAGGGTGTGAATCTTCGGCTGTATTTTTTTCAGCACGGATTCCTTCTCAAAAATGTCCAGATTGGCAATGGCCGCCGCACAGCCCAGGGGGTTGCCCGTGTAACTGTGGCCGTGAAAGAAGGTTTTCATCTCCGCGTAGCTCCCCAGGAAGGCGTCATAGATCGACTGCGTCGTCAAGGTGGCGGCCAGCGGCAGATATCCGCCGGTCATCCCCTTGGCTGCGGTCAGCAAATCTGGCGAAACCCCTTCGTGCTCACAGGCGAACATCTTCCCCGTCCGCCCAAAACCCGTGGCCACCTCGTCGGCAATCATTAGCACCTCGTATCGACTGCACAGCGCCCGAATTTTTGTCAGATAGCCAGGCGGAGAGGTTAAGATGCCCGCCGCCGCTTGAACCATCGGCTCAATCACCAGCGCAGCCACCTCTTTGTGATGCCGCTTCATCGCCTTTTCCACTTCATCCACACAGGCCATGCCGCAGGTGGGATAGGTCAGGGATAAGGGACAGCGGTAGCAGGTGGGAGCGGGCAGGCGGAGTGTTTCAAAGGTGAGGGGTTGATAGGCTTCGTGAAAAAGATCAATCCCTCCCACACTGACCGCGCCGAGGGTGTCTCCATGATAGGCGCTATCAAAGCAGAAAAACTTTTTCTTCTGCGGCCTTCCGACATGTCGCCAGAATCCAAAGGCCATTTTGATCGCCACCTCCACAGCGGTGGAGCCGTTGTCGGAATAAAAAAGTTTCGTAAGACCTGTCGGGGCAATCTGGAGGAGCCGTGAAGCCAGCGTGATGGCGGGCAGATTCGAGAGGCCCAGAAGGGTGGTGTGTGCAATTTTTCCGATCTGCCGCACGAGCGCCCGGTCAATCTCTTTTTTTCGATGTCCATGGAGATTGACCCAGAGCGAGGAGACTCCGTCGAGGTATCGCTTCCCGTTCAGATCGGTCAACGTGGCCCCGGACCCCTCAACGATGATCGTCGGCGCATCCTTCTCCCATTCGCTCATTTGGGTAAAAGGATGCCAAATCAGGCGCTGCGCCTTCTCGATCAGATCACGCTTTCGGTCACGCATTGGGGGTCACGGGCGAGCTACAAGCCCATATCGGTGCGGGGGGTCAGTGCGTAGAGGTCGCCATCGTGGGAACCGACATAGATCGTGCCGTCACGACCGACGGCGGGGGTGGAGGATGCGGCATGTCCCGGACGATATTGCCAAATCCTCTCCCCTGCGGGGCTTAAGGCATAGAGATTGCCGTCGTTCGATCCGATCAGAATGGCCCCGTTCGGCGTGAGCACCGGCGTAGCGTGGCTGACACTGTGCACCGGAGCGCTCCACATCTCTATTCCTTCCGCCGTGAGGGCATACAGATTGCCATCCGGCAGCCCGACATAGACTTCACCTTTTGGCCCCACAGTGGGCGAACCGGAGAGCGCACCGGCCATTCGGTGCTTCCAAATCAGTTCCCCCGCTGCTGAAATCGTGTAGAGAGAACCATCCCGCGCGCCCACATGGATGTGCCCGTCAGGCCCCAGCGTAGGAGACGATAATGGGCTGTGCGCCTGAAAGCGCCATGCGCGCGCGCCCCGCAACGTGAGGGCATACAGGTTGCCATCCGATGCGCTGACATAGACAACACCCTCCCCCATCACCGGTCTGGAAGAGATCGGCACACCGATTTCATATTGCCATTTTTCGTTCCCTTCTGAATCGACCGCATACACATGGCCATCTTCGGATCCGAAATAAACAACGTCGTCGTCTCCCACCACGGGAGATGAAAGGACTTCTCCTTTGGTTGGGTAACGCCACTTCAGCTTCCCTCCCGGTGTGATTGCATAGAGGTTCCGATCGGTCGAACCGACATAAACGATCCCATCTCTGCCCAAAACAGGGGCCGACTTTCCCAACAGGACATGTTTGAGCGGAGCGATTCGATAGCGCCAGCGGAGCGTTCCATCGTGCGTCAGGGCATAAAGGTGGCCATCCGTCGAACTGATATAAATGGTGCCGTCCGGCGAAAGGACCGCCTTTTCGGAAATCGTGTTTCCGGTGGCATAAGTCCACTTGACGGAACGGCGGGATTGCACCACCTTTTTGACGCTCGGAACGGGCGACGACTGCGCTTCAATGGCCTCAACCGCACTGAAAAACGCACAGATCAACGCCATCATCAACACCATTCCGAATGCGATTCGTATTTCACATCTTGTGTTCAATGATTCCTCCTCTCTGCCATGATCCGCCATCAAAAAAAGCAAGAAACCTCCCTAGCCTTATGGAATAAGAATGATAGTATGAGTTTGCGAAAAATAACGATCACCAAGGAAGTGAACGAATGATAGCACAATGGATTTTACCTTTCCAGCATATAGTGGACCCTGATTTTCAGACCCTAAATTAAAATGGTAACCTGCTGTAACGGATGTGTTTGCACTTGCCCAGTGAGATGAAGCGCAAGATTTTTACAGGTGAGTTCAAGGCCAAGGTTGCATTTGAAGCGATCCGTGGCATCAAGACGGCGGCATTGCCATCAGTATGGATGGACGTGGCAGGGCACTGGATAACATTTTTGTGGAACGGCTCTGTCTCCGCGTCAAACACGAAGACGTGTATTTGAAAGGCTATGCCACGATGTCTGAATTGCGGATCGGGTTGACAGAATACTTCGTGTTTTACAACACGGGAAGGCCGCACCCATCGCTGGGCTACGAGACCCCGGATCAGGTACACCGTACAGCAAGTGGCGGAGGCGCAAGGATTGTGGACCAATACGGCGAAAAACGCTTGTCCCGGCACCGGAGTGATAAAGAAGAAACGCACCCAGCAAGAGAACCCAAAAAAGAGACCGGAAACCGGGGCAGCGCCGTTCCGCTGCATGAAGAAGGTTACCCTCTTAAACTCGACGTATTATTGTCTTGACAAAGGGGTCCACTATAATTTCTGGAGCTTGACAATCTATCTACGAGTAAGGTAGTATGCGTACCGTTATGAAGATCAGTCCGGTGTTCGGCCAGATTTTGGATCATGCCCAAATGCTTGTTCAGACCCGTGGCTATAACGCGATGAGCTACCGGGATTTGGCGAGCGCCATTGGCGTCAAGACCTCCAGCATCCATTACCATTTCCCAACAAAGGAAAATCTGGCGCTGGCGCTGATGCGCCGGTATCGGGAAGGGTTTAAGACGGCGCTGGCAACAATCGATGCAGAGGTCAAGGATCCCCGCCTCAAGATCGAACGCTACGTTGATTTGTTTGTCGGGACAGTCCGAGCGGGGAGAATATGCTTGGGCGGAATGCTTGCAACCGACCTGACCACATTGCCGGAGTCCATTCGAAGTGAGATTCGAGATTTTTACTCTGAAAACGAGGCGTGGTTGTCGGGCATGCTTACGGCGGGCAGGGAAGCAGGGGCCTTTAAATTTACAGGCTCTCCAAAAATGAAGGCTGAAACCCTGTTTTCCGCTTTAGAGGGGGTTATGGTCGCATCGCGTCTGTTTCATGATGAAAGGCGGCTGCTGAGCGCAGGAGACTGGATACAGGGCATATTGTCAGGGTAGAATGCAGTCATCTACCTACCTACCAATCAATCGGAAACAATAATAAGGAGAAACTTCATGGAATTCAAAGATAAAGTCGTTCTCATTACAGGTGGGGGTACCGGTATTGGCAAGAAGGCCGCCCAGCGGTTCTTCGAAGAAGGGGCCAAAGTGGTCATCAATGGTCGCCGCAAAGAAGTAATAGAAAGTACGGCGCTTGAAATTGATCCATCCGGTCAACATGTGGCCGCTCTTGCCGGAGACATTGGCGTGAGGGAAACGGCGTCGCGGATGGTGCAAACGGCCCTGGAGCGATTTGGCAGGGTTGACGTGCTGGTGAATAATGCTGGCATTTTCAGGCCGACGCCGTTTCTGGATTATTCCGAACAAGACTTGGATGCCAACTTGGGTGCCATCCTGAAAGGGACCTTTTTTGCCTCGCAGGCGGTCATCCCATCAATGCAAAAGTCTGGCGGAGGGGCGATCGTGAATGTGGGCTCCATGTGGGCACTGCAGGCCGTGGGTGCAACGCCTTCCAGCGCCTATTCTGTTGCGAAGGCTGGGGTGCATGCTCTCACACGAAACACCGCCATTGAGTTCGCAAAGGATAAAATTCGCGTGAACACCATCGCGCCCGCCGTCGTTGAGACGCCGGTCTATGGAACATTCCTGACACCGGAGCAGGTCAAGCAGGTCTTGCCGTCATTCAATGCGTTCCACCCGCTGGGACGAAACGGCCAACCCCAAGACATCGCCGAAGCGATTCTTTTTTTGGCCAGTGATCGGGCCAGTTGGATCACGGGGACCCTCCTGTCGGTGGATGGGGGTGTCATGGCCGGTCGTCAAGCCGCGTAGGTAATTAGGGGGGTGCGATGCGTGTGCGTGAGTTCTGGAAGATGGCCGACTATGATCGGTTGCAGCACGAATACATGGTGGATGCCAAGGTACGGTACATTGGGGAGGCGCCGTTGGACTCGCTACAGAATATTTTCCTCCAATATCGGTATTTCACCCAATACTATGGCAGCGACCTTGGTCTCTTGATTTACAAGGTTCCGTACGGGAAGTTTAAGAGCCTCATTTGTGACATTGCAAACTCAGAACTGGGATCAGGCGAGCAGGGCAAGTCGCATCTTCAGCTTTGGGACAATTTTCTCGTCAGCATTGGAGTCGATAAAAGGAGGCTGGAGAACTCAATCAATAATAAAAATCGTATCTTGTTGGATGAGTTGCGCAACCGAATGATCCAGTCACCCGCAACTTATGCCATCGGACTCCGAGGCATGGGGGGGGAGTGTCTTTGCCAAGTTTATCTGACCGCAGGCTGCTGACATGAGTGTGCCGGGTCAGCTCGGCTTTGACTGTATCTTTATCCTTGACGTCGAATTCGGCAATTAGTCCAACCAATGACCTCTGGTGTTGCGCAATGCTTTCCATGCATTGTTTGCCTTTTCCTTCGGTCGCATGAATGACGCGTGAAACATCCAAATCGACCCCAATGGTGACGTAGGAATGCCCTTTCTTGCTGGAGGTCTCATCGACGCCAAGGCGTGTGATTTCACTCGGATCATCCGCCGCC